>DATJXB010000025.1:0-45272 GCA_035500755.1 Thermoanaerobaculia bacterium
CGCGAGGTCCGCGAGAAGCCCGCCGTCGAAGCCGGGGAGGTCGGCGAAATCTTCCGCGGCTACGGGCTGACCGACGAGGAGGTCGCGCCGATTCTGCGGGCCTTCCAGAAGCGGCCGCAGGAGTGGATCGACTTCATGATGCGCTTCGAGCTCGGCCTCGAGAAGCCGGACCCGCGCCGGGCGCTGCGCAGCGCGCTGACGATCGGCGGCGCCTACGCCGTGGGCGGGCTGATCCCGTTGGCGCCCTACATCCTCCTCCGGGACGCCTCGACGGCCCTGCGGATCTCCGTCGTCCTGACGCTCGGCGCGCTCTTCGTCTTCGGATTCGTCAAAGGCCGATTCACCGGCGCGCGCCCCTGGAAGAGCGCGCTTCAGACGGCGCTGATCGGGGGGGTCGCGGCCGCGGCGGCCTTCGCGATCGCCCGCGCCGTCGGCTAGCCGTGCCGGGCCGTCGTCGCTGGCGGCCGGCGCTCGCTCCGCGCGCGGGACGCCGCCTTCCGCGAGAGCTGGCGCCCAACCGCGTGGACCAGCTGGCGGCGGCGCTCCCGGGCGGCCTGGCCGATCCCGGATTCGAGCGCCTTCTCGGGCGAATCGAGGAGAGCCCCATTCACCGGGGCAACGGCGTGCGCGTCTTCTTCCGCGGACCGGAAGCATTCGCGGCGATGCTCGAAGACGTCGCCGCCGCCTCCACCGAGATCCTGCTCGAGTCCTACATCCTGAGAGACGACGACACGGGACGGGACTTCCAGCGCGGGCTCGAGGCGGCCGCGGCGCGCGGCGTGACCGTGCGCGTCCTCGCCGATGCCTTCGGGTCGCTGACGACGTCGGCGGCGTTCTGGAGGGATCTACGCGCCGCGGGCATCGAGGTCCGGCTGTTCCACGGGCTCGGCGTTCCGCTCCGCGCCCTGCCGTTTCGCGACCACCGCAAGATCCTGGTCGCCGACCGCCGCGTGGCCTACACCGGCGGGATGAACATCGGCGACGAGTACGGCTCGGCGCTTCTGTCGAGGGAACGCGTCTTTCGGGACACGCACGCGCGCGTGGAAGGACCGGCCGCGGCCGAGATGGCGGCAGTCTTCCGCGAAGGATGGCGGCGGGCTCGCGGGACGGACTTCGCCCTCGAGCCGGTGGCGTGGACAGAACGGCCGGGCGCGTCGGTGCTGGTGCTCGACTCCCGTCCGGGCCGCGGCGCGCGCGAGGTCTCGGCGGCGCTCGCGGCGATCGCGGGCGGCGCGCGCCGGCGGCTCTGGCTCACGACGGCCTACTTCGCGCCGCGGCCCCGCGTGGCCGCGATCCTCGGCCGGGCGGCGGCCCGGGGCGTCGACGTGCGGCTCCTGGTTCCGGGACGGACCGACGTGCCCCTGGTCCGCCACGCCGGTCACGGGTTCTTCGCGGGGCTGCTCGCGCGCGGCGTCCGGGTCTTCGAGTACGAGGCCGCCGTCCTCCACGCGAAGACGCTCGTTGCCGACGGCCTGGTGTCGGTCGTCGGGTCGAGCAACGTCGACTTCCGGTCCTTCGAGCGCAACGCCGAATGCAATTTCGCGATCGTCGACGCGACGATCGCGGCGGCGATGGAGAAGCAGTTCGAGGAGGACCTCGCGGTGTCGGCCGAGATCCGCCTCGAGGCCTGGCGCCAACGCCCGTGGATCCACCGGGCCGGGGACGCGGCGGCCCGGGCGCTCGCGCCGCTGCTTTGAGGCGATCCTCGCGTCCGGCTGAAGGATCGGCGGCGCCGCCCGCCGTGTCGTACGATGCCGCGGTCGAACGGGGGAGGCCATGAAGTACTTCGCGGGAATTGTCCTCGGCGTGATCCTGATCGTGGCGGGCGCCGCGGCGTTCGTCGGCGCGGGGCTCTTCAACCCGGCGGCGAGCGTGCCTCCGAGCGGTCTCGAGACACGGGTCGCCCGTTTCGCCCTCGACCGGTCGGTGGCGCGCCGCGCGTCGCGCGCGGCGAATCCTTTGCCGGCGAACGCGGAAGTTCTGGAGGAGGGGCGGCGCCACTACAAGGAAATGTGCGTGACGTGCCATGGGGCTCCCGGCGTCGACGCGTCCGAGGCCGGCGAGGGCCTGAATCCTCCCGCGACGGACCTGACGCTCGGGCGCGTCCAGCAGCGGAGCGACGGGGAGCTCTTCTGGATCGTGCAGAACGGTATCCGGATGACGGGCATGCCCGCGTTCGGGCCGACGCACAAGGACCGCCAGATCTGGGCCATCGTGGCCTTCGTCCGCCACCTGCCCGCGATGACGCCGGAGGAAACGAAGGCGATGAAGCCGGCGCGCGGCTCAGGCGACTGAGACGGCGTCGAGGGCGGACCGAACGACGTCGCCGACGGAACTCCCGCCCCGGTAGTTGCCGAGAAACCGCAGTCCCGGAAACCGCCGCTCGGCCGCCTCGAGGGCGGCAAGGCGTTCGACGTGGCCCCGCTCGTACTGGGGGATCCCGCGCTCCCACCGCGTCAACTGAACGACCCGGGGCTCGCCGCGCACGAGGCCTTCGGCCTGGAGGTCCCGCGCGGCGGCCGCGGCGAGTTCGGCATCGGAAAGAGCCAGCGCGTCCGGATCGCGGCTCCCGCCGAGGAAGACCGTCAGGAGCGCGTGGCCCGTGGGCGCGCGCCCGGGAAAGAGGCTCGAGCTCCAGACGGCGCCGAGGATCCGCCGCGCGGGGTCGGGGCACACGAGGTGCCCGAACCCCGACAGCGGGCGCGGAAGCGACGCCTCCGGCCAGGAGAGATGCAGGACGGCGAGCGGCGGATGCGGCACCGACGCGAGGGCTTTCGCCGCGTCGGGAGCGAAGCCGTCGACCAGACGGGCGGCAACCGGCGCGGGCGCGGCAATGAACACGCGCTCCGCCTCGAAGTCTCCGCCCGCGGCGTGAACGATCCAGGCGCTGCCGCGCGGCGAGACGGCGGCCACTTCGGTCGAGGGCCGAAAAGCGGCGCCGAGGCGCGCGGCGAGCGCCGCCGGCAGCGTCTCGAGCCCGGCGCGGAAGGAGAGCAGGCCGCGCGGCGGGGCGGGCGAGCTCCCCGGCTTGGGCGCTCGCCGCCCGGCGAGGGCGCCGCCGAGCAGGCTCCGATGCTCGCGCTCCCAGCGGACGAGAGTCGGAAACGCCGCGGCGGCGGACAGTCGCGACGCACTCCCCGCGAAGATGCCGGCGACGAACGGCTCGACCAGCCGGTCGGCGGCTTCGGGGCCCAGGCGGCGGGTGACGAAGTCGCGAATGCTCTCGTCGGGGTTGCCGCCGGCCCGGCGGAAAGGCTCGGTCAGGAGGCGGGCCTTGCCGCCAGCCGTCAGGAGGCGCGAACGAACGAACGCGCCCGGCGACATCGGCAGCGGGTGGAGCTCGCCCCCGAAGTCGACGTAGCGCGGCGCGCGGGGATCGGCGAAAAGGGCTTCGCCGCCGAGGCCGAGCTCCTGGACGAGGGCCCACAACTCCGGCGTCGGCCGGACCGTGTTCGGGCCGAGCTCGAGCAGGTACCCCTCGCGCGCGACGGTGCGCACGACGCCGCCCGGGCGGGAAGAGGCCTCCGGCAGCACGACCTCGCGCCCTCCGCGGGCCAGGGCCCACGCCGCCGTGAGGCCGGAGAGACCGGCGCCGACGACGACGGTGCGCCCGCTCACGGCCGCCAGAACGCGTCGGCCGAAGAGACGAGATCGGCCAGAGCGCGGAGGAAGGTCGGCCGGTCGTTCAGGCCCGGCGTCCGGCGGAAGTGCTCGATGCCCGCCGCCCGTGCCTGCCCGGCGAAGAGCTGGTCGATCTCCTGGAGAGTCTCGACGTGGTCCGTGACGAAGGCGATCGGCACGACGAGGACCTGCCGGCGGCCGCGCCGCCCGAGAGCGGCGAGGACCTCGGAGGTCGGCGGCCCGAGCCACTCGACCGGGCCGAGCTTGGACTGGTACGCGAGTGTCGCGGGCCCCGCCCAGGCGAGGCGCGCGAGGATCGCCCGCATGCTCGCCTCGACCTCGGCGGCGTACGGATCACCCCCGCGGGTGACGAGCTTCTTCGGGATCGAGTGCGCCGAGAAGACGAGCTCGACCGCCTCCGGCCTCGGGTCCGGGAATCGGGCGACCTCCTCGCGGATCCCCTCGGCGTGGGCCTCGACGAACAGCGGGTGCGTCGGGAACGAGCCGAGCTCGTCGAGCGTCGCGCCGGGGGCGTAGCGGCGGACGGCCGCGCGGCTCCGCTCGAGGGAGCCCTTCGTCGTCGTCAGGGAGTACTGGGGGTAGAGCGGCAGGGCGAGGAAGCGCCGCACGCCCGAGGACGCGAGGTCGCGCACGACGTCCTCGACGAGCGGTGCGGAGCAGGTCATCGCGGCACGGACCTCGGCGGAGCGCCCGGAGGCGGCCAGGAGCTTCGCGGTCCCCGCCGCCTGCTCTTCCGTCAGCCGGCGGATCGGCGAGCCGCCGCCGATCGACGCATAGAGCGCGCGCGAGGCTTTCTTCCGGCCGAGCGCGATCGCCGCGGCGATGCCCTTGCGCAGGAGCGCGGGCCGGACGCGGATGACGTCCGGGTCCGAGAAGAGGCGATAGAGGAAGCCGGGGACGTCGTCGAGGGTCTCGGGGCCGCCGAGCTGGAGAAAGAGGACCGCGCGATCCGCCATCCGTCAGAGGGTCCTCGAGAAGACCGGCTTGTCCGACGGCGCGTCGAGGTACGCGTCGAAAGGCATCGCCAGGTTGCGGAGGAACACGCGGCCGAGCGCCGTCGCCCGAACCTCCGCCGGGGTCAGCTCGACGAGACCGTCGGCGACGCAGGGCTCGAGACGCGCCAGCGCGGCGGCGAAGGTCTCGTCGAAGTCGACGCCGAAGCGCTCCTCGATCTCGCGCTTGACGACGACGCCGTGGCAGAGCAGGTTGCCGATGACGGTTCGGCGGAGCTCGTCGTCGGCCGAGAGCCGGGCGCCGCGAAACGGCGCCGCGCCCGCGGCCGCCACCGACGCCGCGTAGGCGGGCAGCTCCCGGCGATTCTGGACGTAGTGCGCGCCGATCGACCCGATGGCGCTCATGCCGAAACCGATCAGGTCGGTGCCGGCCTTCGTCGTGTAGCCCTGGAAGTTGCGGTGGAGCGTGCGGTCGCGCCGGGCGCGCGCGAGCTCGTCCTCGGGCCGGGCGAAGTGGTCCATCCCGATGTACTCGAAGCCCGCGTCCGAGAAGCGCCGCAGCGCCGTGCGGAAAATCCCGAACTTGGTCGCCTCGTCGGGCAGGTGGGGGGCGAGCACGCTCTGGTGCTTCTTCATCCAGGGGACGTTGGCGTAGGAATAGACGGCCAGCCGGTCCGGCGCGATCTCGAGCACGCGGTCGATCGTCGCCGAAAAGCTCTCGGGCGACTGGTACGGCAGCCCGAAGATGAGATCCATGTTGATGCTCGAGAATCCGAGGGCCCGCGCGTCCTCGACGAGCGCGCGCGTGGCCGCGTAGGGCTGAATCCGGTTGATCGCTTCCTGGACGCGCGGGTCGAAGTCCTGGACGCCCATGCTCAGGCGGTTGAACCCGAGCCGGGCGAACGCCTCGAGGTGCTCGCGCGTGGTCACCCGCGGGTCGACTTCGACGCCGATTTCGGCGTCGGGCGCGAGGGCGAAGCGCTCGCGGATCCGCTCGCCGAGGCGCAGCAGCAGATCGGGCGGGAAATACGTGGGCGTCCCGCCGCCCCAGTGGAGCTGGACGACCGGGCGGCCGGGGCCGACGCGCTCGGCCACCCAGTCGATCTCGCGGGAGAGCACGTCGAAGTACGGGTGCTCCGGGCCGTGGTGGCTGCCGGTGATCACGACTGTGCAGCCGCAGAAGTAGCAGAGCCGCTCGCAGAACGGGAGGTGGAAGTAGAGGGAGAGGGGCGCCGGGTCGGACGCCGACGCGCTTTCCTCGAGGATCCCGGCGTACTCGGCCGGGCCGTAGGTCTCCTTCCACACCGGGGCGGTCGGGTACGAGGTGTAGCGCGGGCCTTGAACGTTGTAGCGCCGCAGCAGCTCGAGCGTCGCGTCGGCGGGGTGCATGACGTTAGACCACCGCCTCCCGGGCCGGCGCGGGCCGGGCGAGCGGCGCGCGGGCGGTCTCGAAGAAGGCTTCGACACAGTCGAGCCGGGCGCTCGGCAGGACGCCGTGGCCGAGGTTGACGACGTGGGCCTGGCCCCCCGTCTCGCGGACCATGGCGTGCGTGCGGCGCCGGACCTCTTCCGGCGCGCCGCCGAGGGTTGCGGGATCGAGGTTGCCCTGCAGCGCCCTTCCGGGGACGCGGCGGCGGACTTCTCCGAGCGACAGCCTCCAGTCGACGGAGAGCACGTCCGCGCCGGAGGCGGCCATGAGCTCGAGGAGGTGCGACGAGCCGTTCACGTAGAGGATGACGGGCTCCTCCCGCCGCCGGATGCCGCCGATCGCGCGGGTCACGGCCGGCAGGGCCCACTCCCGGTAGTCCTGCGCCGAGAGCTCGCCCGCCCAGGTGTCGAAGAGCTGCACGGCGCGAGCGCCGGAAGCGATCTGGAACGACAGCACGTCCGCGGCGACGTCCGCCAGGAGATCGAGGAGCCGGCGCAGCGTCTCGGGATCGCGGGCGGCCATTTCCTTGACGGCGGCGAAGTGGCGGGAGCCGCCGCCCTCGACGAGGTACGAGGCAAGCGTCCAGGGCGCGCCGCAGAAGCCGAGCACCGCGGCGCTCTCGCCGACCTCGCGGCTGAGCCGGCGGAGGACCTCGCCGGTGAAGCCGATGCGCTCGGCCGGATCGAAGCGCGAAAGGCGCGCGGCGTCGCTCGCCGAGCGGACCGGCTCGGGCAGCTGGGGCCCGCCGTCGCCGAAGGCGACGCGAGCGCCCATGGCCTCGACGGGGATCAGGATGTCGGAGAAGAAGATCACGCCGTCGGGCGCGAAGCGGCGAAAAGGCTGGAGCGACACCTCGGCCGCGAGGTCGGCGGAGCGGCACAGCTCGAGAAAGGAGACCTTCTCGCGCACCGCCCGGTACTCGGGCAGGTAGCGGCCGGCCTGCCGCATCATCCAGACCGGAGGCCGGTCGACGGGTTTGCCCGCGCACGCCGCGAGAAACCGAGCGGCGGACGAGCCGGGCACCGGGGTCATGCCAGAAGCTGGCGGAGGACGAAGGGGAGGATGCCCCCGTGGCGGTAGTAGTCGGCTTCGATCGGCGTGTCGATCCGGACCTTCAGGGGGACGCGGGTCACGCCGCCGTTGGAGCGTCGGATCACGAGGGGCGTCTCCTGCCGGGGCGCGAGCCCTCCGGACAGGCCCTCGAGCTCGAAGGTCTCGCTGCCGTCGAGGTCGAGCGTCGACGCGTTGGTTCCCTCGGCGAATTGCAGCGGCAGCACACCCATGCCGACGAGGTTCGAGCGGTGGATCCGCTCGTAGCTCTGCGCGACGACCGCCCGCACGCCGAGCAGGCGCGTCCCCTTCGCGGCCCAGTCGCGCGAGGAGCCCGTGCCGTACTCCTGGCCGGCGACGACGACCAGGGGGATGCCCTCGGCCTGGTAACGCAGCGCCGCGTCGTAGATCGCCATCTGCGTGCCGTCGGGCTGGTGTCGGGTCACGCCGCCCTCGACCCCGGGCACCATGAGATTCTTGATGCGCACGTTCGCGAACGTGCCCCGCGTCATCACGCGGTCGTTGCCGCGGCGGGAACCGTAGCTGTTGAAGTCGACCGGCTTCACGCCGAGCGACTGAAGGTACACCCCCGCCGGAGAGGACGCCTTGATCGCGCCGGCCGGGCTGATGTGATCCGTCGTGACGGAGTCCCCGAAGATCGCGAGCGCCCGCGCGCCACGGATGTCGGTCAGCGGCGCGGGCTCGCGCGAGAAGCCCTCGAAGAACGGCGGCTCCTGGATGTACGTCGACGCCTCGTCCCACGCGTACACGGTGCCGGACGCCGCCGGGATCTCGCGCCAGAGCGGGTTGGCCGCTGCGAGGTCCGCGTAGAGGCGCCTGTAGGTGGCGGCGTCGACGGAGGCGAGGAGCGCCTGCTGCACCTCGCCGGTCGACGGCCACACGTCGCGCAGGAACACCGGCTTGCCGTCCCGCCCCGTCCCGAGCGGCTCGGTCGTCATGTCGATGTCGGCGCGGCCCGCGAGCGCGAAGGCGACGACGAGCGGCGGGCTCATCAGGAAGTTGGCCTTGATGTTCTGGTGGATCCGCGCCTCGAAGTTCCGGTTGCCGGACAGCACCGCGGCCGTGACGAGGTCGTTCTGCGTCACGACCTGCTCGATGCCGGAGTCGAGCGGCCCCGAGTTGCCGATGCACGTCGTGCAGCCGTACCCGACGAGGTGGAAGCCGAGCCGGTCGAGGTACGGCTGGAGGCCCGTGCGCGCGAGGTACTCGGTGACGACGCGCGAGCCCGGAGCGAGCGAGGCCTTGACGCGCGGCGAGACGAACAGGCCGCGCTCGACGGCCTTCTTCGCGACGAGCCCGGCGGCGAGCATGACGCTCGGGTTCGACGTGTTCGTGCAGGACGTGATCGCCGCGATGAGGACGTCGCCGTGGCCCACGTCGACGCGGGCGGCCGACGCCGGGCCCGGCGGGTTGGCGTCCGGCGTCGGATGGTTGTTGGCCATCTCGCCCTCGGTCCAGGCGCTCGTGTTGTGGGCTCGCGACGCGGCGACGCTGACGGGCGCCTGGCTGCCGCCGCCCGGCACGGGGCGGCCGAGGGTTACCGGGAAACGTCTGGAGAGCGCCGCGGCGTCCTTGCCGTAGCCGTTCTCGGAGACGGGCTTGCCGAACAGGTCGCGGAATCGCGTCTTGAGCTCGGGCAGCGGGATGCGGTCCTGCGGGCGCTTGGGCCCCGACACGCCCGGCCGGACCGACCCGAGGTCGAGCTCGAGCGTCTGGGTGTAGTCGCAATCGCCCGGCCGCGGGACGCCGAAGAGTCCTTGCGCGACGCAGTAGTTTCGGAAGGTCTCCACGTGCTCGCGGGGGCGTCCCGTCGACAGCAGGTAGCGGCACGTCTCGTCGTCGACGGGGAAGAACCCCATGGTCGCACCGTACTCGGGCGCCATGTTCGCGACCGTCGCCCGGTCCGTGACGGGCAGCGAGGACGCGCCGTCGCCGAAGAACTCGACGAACTTGCCGACGACGCGGGCCTTGCGGAGCATCTCGGTCACGGCGAGCACGAGATCGGTCGCCGTGACCCCGTCGGCGAGGCGGCCGGTCAGGTGGACGCCGACCACGTCGGGCGTCAGGAAGTAGACGGGCTGGCCCAGCATGCCCGCCTCGGCCTCGATGCCACCGACCCCCCAGCCGACGATCCCGAGCCCGTTGATCATCGTGGTGTGAGAGTCGGTGCCGACGAGGGTGTCGGGATAGTAGACGCCGTCCTTCGAGAGCACCCCCTGCGCGAGGTACTCGAGGTTGACCTGGTGGACGATGCCGATGCCCGGCGGCACGACCTCGAACCCGCGGAAGGCCTGCATGCCCCACTTGAGAAACTCGTAACGGGCGCGGTTTCGCTCGAACTCGATCTTCATGTTGACGTCGAGGGCGTCCGGTCGCGACCACTCGTCCACCTGAACGGAGTGGTCCACGACGAGGGCCACGGGCACGAGCGGCTCGATGACCTTCGGGTCCTTGCCCACGCGGGCGACGGCCGAGCGCATGGCGGCGAGGTCGACCAGGAGCGGGACTCCCGTGAAGTCCTGGAGCACGATGCGCGCGACGACGAACGGCACTTCCGCGGTACGTTCCGCGCTCGGCTTCCAGCCGGCGAGGGCCCGGACGTCGTCCTCCTTGACGCGCTTGCCGTCGCAATTGCGGGCGAGCGACTCGAGGACGACGCGGATCGAGACCGGAAGGCGGCCGACGGCGCCGAAACCTTCCTGCTCGAGACGGGGGAGCGAGTAGAGCTGGCCCGAGCCCCCGGAACCGAGCGGAAAGGCCTGTCGAACGCGGTCGAGAACGCTCATCGCCGCTATCGTATTACGGCCCGCGCGTCCTGCTAACATGCCTCGACGGATGAGCGTTCACGGGCTCGGGTGGCTCGCCGTCGCGTGTTACGTCGGCGCGGAGATCGTCGCGATCGTCTCCCTGGTGACGCCGCGCGCGCGTCGGGCGTGGCTGACGCCGCTCCTGATCGCCGCCGGCCTCGCGTTGCACTTCCGCGACCTCCTCGGGCGCGCCCGGGCGCTCGGCTCGGTGCCGTACCGGACCCTCGGCGGGTCGGTGTCGCTCTTCGGCTGGATGCTCGGGATCGCGTTCCTCGTCCTCCTGGTCCGCCACCGCGAGCGCGCGATCGGTCCGTTTCTCATTCCCTTCATCGTCGTCACGACGGCTGTCGGCCTCCTGCTGCCGGAATCGAGCGCGTCGCCCGCGCCGACCGCCGCGACGCACGGCTCGCTCTTCGCGCTCCACGTCACCCTGGGCATCCTCGCGTACGCGGCGTTCACGTTCTCCTTCGTGCTGTCGTTGCTGTACCTCATCCAGGACCGGCAGCTGCGCCGGCGCCGGACGGGGATCCTCTTCGCGCGCCTGCCCGCCCTCGAGGTGATCGGGCGCATGAACCGGACGAGCGTCACGATCGGCCTCGCGGCGCTGGCCCTCTCGCTCGCCATCGGGCTCTACCGCGCCGAGATCTTCTGGCAGAGCCTCGCCGATCCGAAGATCGCCTGGGCCCTCATCACCGCGCTCGTCTACGGCTTCCTGCTCTGGATGGAGAGGCGCGGATGGGAAGGCCCGCGAGTGGCGATCCTCTCGATCGTCGGCTTTGGCGTCGTGATGTTCTCGTATACGGTCGTCAACGTGTATCTGACGACGTCGCACCGGTTCCGATGAGCGCCGCCGGCGAAGCGCGCCTCCTGCTCCTCGGCTGGAACTTCCGGACGGCGGCGCTGTCGGTGCGGGAGCGGGTGGCGTTCTCCAGCGAGGAGATTCCGGAGGCCTTGCGCCGCATCCGGAGCGAAGGCCTCGTGACCGAGGGCGTGATCGTCTCGACGTGCAACCGGAGCGAAATCTACGGGGTCACCGAGCAGAACGGCGCCGGGGAGACGCTGACACGCCTCATCTCGGAGTGGCGCGGCCTCGACGTGAGGGAGGCGGCCGCGGGGAGCTTCTCGCGCGAGGGCGCCGAGGCGGCGCGCCACCTCTTTCGCGTCGCGGCCGGACTCGACTCCCTCGCGCTCGGCGAGAGCGAGGTTCTCGGGCAGGTGAGAACGGCGCTCCGCGTCGCACGGGAGGCCGGGGCGACCCGCTCGGTGCTCCACCGGATGTTCGAGAGCGCCGTCGCCGCGGGCAAGCGGGTCCGCACCGAGACCGAGATCTCGCGCCACCCTCTCTCGGTGCCGTCGATCGGTTTCGAGCTCGCGACGAAGGTCTTCGGCGACATGGGCGAGCGGACGGTCCTCGTCCTCGGCGCGGGCGAAACGGGAGCTCTCTTCGCCGAGCAGGCTTCGGGAGCGGGGGTGAGCGACGTGCGCATCGCCAACCGGACGGCCGGACGGGCCGAGGCGCTCGCGGCCCGGGTCCGGGGCCGGGCGATTCCGTGGGACGCGCGGCGGCGAGCGCTTCCCGAGGCGGACGTCGTCGTCGGAACGACGGCGAGCCCCGAGCCGGTCCTCTCGCGCAGCGACGTCGCGGCGGCGATGCGCGAGCGGCGGGGGCGCCCGATGTTCTTCCTCGACCTCGCGCTGCCGCGCGACTTCGAGGCCGGCGTGGGCGAGCTCTACAACGTGTATGCGTACGGGCTCGACGATCTGCGCGAGGTCGCGGAGGAAAACCGCCGGCGCCGCAGCCGCGAAGTGCCGCGGGCCGAGACCATCCTCGAGGAGGACCTGGCGCGGTTCCTGACGTGGTTCGGCAACCTCGCGGTCGTCCCGACCCTCACCGGGCTGCAGGGGCGGCTCGCGGCGCTCCGCGACGCGGAGCTCGCGCGAGTGCCGGAGGCCGAACGGGATCGCTTCCGGTCCTTCGCCGACGCCATTGCCTCGAAGCTGCTGCACGAGCCGATGCGCCGCCTGAAAGCCGAGCCCGACGCCTCGCGCAAGCTCGACCGCGTCGAGGCCGTGCGCCATCTCTTCGATCTCGGCGACGAATGAGGTTGAAGCTCGGCGCCCGCGGCAGCGCGCTCTCGCTCGCGCAGGCCGCGGCCGTTGCGCAGGCCCTCGGGGGCGAGGCGGCCGTCGAGATCGTGACGATCAGGACCACCGGCGACCGTCTCTCCGCCGAGGGCGCGCCCATCGCCTGGAAGGGCGATTTCACCCGGGAGCTCGACGAGGCCCTCCTCGGGGGGCGGGTCGACCTGGCGGTGCACAGCCTGAAGGACGTGCCGTCCGACCTGCCGGACGGCCTGGTGCTCGCGGCGGTTCCCCCGCGGGAGGATCCGCGCGACGTGCTCCTGTCGCGGGATCGACTCGGCTTTGCGGCATTGCCAACCGGCGCGCGCGTCGGGACGTCGAGCCCGCGCCGCCAGGCGCAGCTTCGCGCCGCGCGGCCGGACCTCAGCGTGGTCGACGCCCGCGGCAACGTGGACACGCGCATCCGCCGGCTCGCCGAGGGCCGCTTCGACGCGCTCGTCCTGGCGCGCGCCGGGCTCGCGCGTCTGGGTCGCCTCGACGAGGTCGTGGAGGTCTTCAGCGAGTCGGTGCTGCTGCCGGCCGTGGGGCAGGGCGCGATTGCCGTGGTCACGCGCCGCGGCGACTCCGCGACCGCGGACGCCGTCGGGCGACTCGACGATCCGGCCTCGCACGCCGAGGTCGCGGCGGAGCGCGGGTTCCTCGCGGCGCTGGAGGCCGGCTGCCGCGCCCCCGTGGCGGGCCGGGCGCGCGTCGGGGGCATCCGCCTTCGCCTCGACGGCGCCGTCTTCTCGACCGACGGGGCGCAGGCGCTCCGCGGTTCGCGCGAGGGCGCCGTGGCCGAGGCCGGGGCCGTCGGCCGGGCGCTCGGCGAGGAGCTGCTGGCCCGCGGCGCGGCGGCCCTCTTCGACGCCGAGGGCTGATGCGGCCGCGCGTTCTCGTCGTCCGTTCGGGAGCGAGACCGTTCGCCGAGGACGCCGCCGGCGCGATCGAGCTCGTGGAACGCGTGAGCCACACGGTCCAGCGCGTCGCGCCGCCGCCCGAGGCGTTCCTCGGGCCCTTCGACCTCGCGATCGTGACGAGCCGGTCGGCGCTCGCCGAAGGGCTGGCGGGCGAGGCGGGCGGTGCGCTGCGCGAAGCGCTGGCGGCGTCACGGGTGCTCGCCGTCGGACCCGCGACGGCGGAAGCGCTCCGAGCGGCGGGATTCGACCCCGACGCGGTCGCGGGCGGCTCCGCGGAGGCGCTCCTCGAGGACCTGCCGCCACGCCTGGACGGGCGCCGCATCCTCCTGCCGTGCGGCGAGGACGCCGACGCACGTCTGCCCGAGGCCCTCGCGGCGCGGGGAGCCGCGGTGTCGCGCTGCGTCGTCTATCGGAAGGTCGCCGCCGCCGAGGACACGGGGCTCGCCCGGGAGATCCTCACGCGCCCGTTCGCGGCGTTTGCCGCCACGTCGCCGGCGGCGGCTCGGTGGCTCTGGGCAGGCCTCGCCGAGAGCGCCCGCGATCGGCTTCGGACCACGCCGGCCGTCGCGCTCGGCCCGACGACGCGGCGAACGCTCGAAGGCTTCGGCGTCGCGCGCATCGCCGTCGCGGCCGAGGCCTCCTTCGCGGAGGCGCGGCGCCTCCTCGAGACGCTTGCCGCCGGCGCGCCGGGGCAATAGGCTGGCCTCGATGGCTCATTTTCCCGAGCTTCGCCTGCGGCGGTGGCGGCGCACCCCCGCTCTCCGAGGCCTGGTGCGCGAGACGCGCCTGGCCACGGAGCAGCTCGTCGCCCCGATGTTCGTCCGCCGCGGGAAGGCGCTGCGGCAGCCGATCGGCGCGCTGCCGGGCGTGGCCCGGTTCTCTCCCGACGAGGCGGTCGCCGAGGCGGAGCATCTGCAGGACCTCGGCATCGGCGCGGTGATCCTCTTCGGAATCCCGGACCGCAAGGACGAGACGGGCAGCGAAGCCTGGGACGACGCCGCCCCGGTGCCGGAGACCGTGCGGCTTCTGAAGACGAGGCTGCCCGGGCTCGCCGTGATGACGGACGTCTGCCTCGACGAGTACACGTCGCACGGGCACTGCGGGGTCGTGCGCGACGGCGACGTCGACAACGACGCGACCCTCCCGCTGCTGGCTCGAGCCGCGCTCTCTCACGCGCGCGCGGGCGCCGACGTCGTGGCGCCGTCCGACATGATGGACGGCCGCGTTGCGGCGATCCGCCGCGAGCTCGACGGCGCGGGTTTCTCGCACGTGGCGATCCTGGCCTACGCGGCGAAGGCGGCGTCGGCGTACTACGGTCCGTTTCGCGAGGCCGCCGACTCGGCGCCGAAGTTCGGCGACCGCCGGACGTACCAGATGGAGGGCGGCAACCGGCGCGAGGCGATGCGCGAGGTCGCGCTCGACGTCGCGGAGGGTGCCGACGCCGTGATGGTCAAGCCGGCCCTGGCGTACCTCGACGTCGTCCGGGACGCCCGCGAGCGCTTCGACCTGCCGATCGCGGCGTACAACGTCTCGGGCGAATACGCGATGGTCAAGGCCGCCGCCGCCAGCGGCTGGATCGAGGAGAAGCGGATCGTGCTCGAGACGCTGACCTCGATCGTGCGCGCGGGCGCGGACTTCGTCCTGACGTACCACGCGGGCGACGCGGCCCGCTGGCTGAAGGAAGGCGTCTGAGCGCCGCCCAGAAACACGGGCAGCGGCGGGCGCGCCGATCCCCGGGCACGCGGAACTCGTCGAGCCTCTTCCGGAGGGCCCGGGCGCTGATGCCGGGCGGCGTCAGCTCGCCGGTGCGCTCGTTCGCCTCGGTCGGCGGCGAGCCCTTCTTCGTGGCCTCGGCGCGCGGCTCGCGCGTGCGGGACGCCGACGGCCGCTCGTACGTCGACTTCGTCGGCTCGTACGGGCCGCATCTCTTCGGCCACGGGCCGGCCTTCGTCCAGCGCGCTCTTGGGCGGGCGTTGCGGCGCGGCACGTCGTACGGAGCGCCGACGGAGCTCGAGGTGCGCCTGGCGGAAAAGGTCGTCCGGATGGTTCCCTCGATCGAGATGGTGCGCTTCGTCAGCTCGGGCACCGAGGCGACCATGAGCGCGGCGCGGCTCGCCCGCGGCGCGACCGGGCGCCAGCGCCTGATCAAAGCGGACGGCGGCTACCACGGGCACGGCGACGCTTTTCTCGTCGCGGCCGGCTCGGGCCTCGCCACGCTCGGGATCGCCGGAAGCCCGGGCGTGCCCGAGGCGCTCGCCGCCCTCACCACCGTCGTGCCCTACAACGACGTCGCCGCCCTCGAGGCGGTGTTCCGCCGCTTTCCGGGCGAGATCGCGGCGGTCTTCCTGGAACCCGTTTCGGCCAACATGGGTCTCGTGCGCCCGCGCGCGGGGTATCTGCAAGCCGTGCGCGAGGTGACCGCCCGCGAAGGGGCCGTGCTCGTCTTCGACGAGGTCATTTCGGGATTTCGCCTCGGTCCGGGCGGCGCGCAGGAGCTCTACGACGTCGTGCCGGACCTGACGACGCTCGGCAAGATTCTCGGCGGCGGTCTCCCGGTCGGCGCCTATGGGGGCCGGCGCGACCTGATGGAGAAGATGGCGCCGGTCGGGCCGATCTACCAGGCCGGCACGCTCTCGGGGAATCCGCTCGCCATGGCCGCCGGCCTTGCGATGCTCGACGAGATCGCGCGCCGGCCTCCGTACGCGGATCTCGAGAAGAAAGGCGCGCTCCTCGAGGGCCTCCTGCGCGCCGAGATCGGCACGCGCGGGCTCGAGGGGCGGCTCTGCCTGACGCGGCTCGGCTCGCTGCTGACGCTCTTCTTCACGGCCGGGCCCGTGAACGACTTCGCCGACGCGAAGCGCTCCGACACCGCGCGTTACGCGACGTTCTTTCACGCGATGCGGGAGCGGGGGATCTTTCTCCCGCCGGCGCAGTTCGAAGCCTGGTTCGTCTCGACGGCGCACGCGGAGGGAGAGCTGCGGCGCGCGGCGCGGATGGCCGGGGAGAGCCTCGCCGCCGCGTTCGCCTGAGGGCGCGAGTCATTAGGCGGGACGGGGGTTCTCTGGTAGCCTCGCCGGCGCTTTCATGAGCCGAGAAGCCGCCCCGTCCACGGCGCACGCGAGCGCGCCGGCCCGGCACCCGCGCGGGCTCTACGTCCTCTTCGCCACGGAAATGTGGGAGCGCTTCAGCTTCTACACGATGCTGGCGCTCTTCACGCTCTACCTGCAGGACAAGGCGGAAGGCTTCGGCTGGACGGCCGCCGAGGCGACGACGCTGCGCGCGAACTATCTCGGCGCGGTCTTCTTCAGCCCGATCATCGGCGGCTGGCTCGCGGACCGCTTCCTCGGGTATCGCCGCGCCATCATGGTCGGCGGATTCTTCTTCATCGCCGGGCACCTGCTGCTCGCCTTCCCGTCCATCCAGGTCGTGTACGCGGCCCTCGTCTGCCTGGTCATCGGTAACGGCCTCTTCAAGCCCAACGTCTCGACGATCGTCGGCAACCTGTATCCGAAGGGGAGCCATCTCCGCGACCGCGGCTACAACATCTTCTACATGGGGATCAATCTCGGCGCGACCGTCGGGCCCATCGTCGTCGAGTTCGTGCATCGCTACTACGGCTTCCATCCGTCGTTCGCGGTCGCCGCGGTCGGCATGGCGATCTCGGTGCTGACGGTGATCGTGTTCCGGAAGGACATCGACCCGGGCGACCGGCGAAAGGGCCACGAGGACATCGAGGACGCGAGCCCGCCGACGGCGATCGACGCCGTGCCGGCGGGGCGGCGGATCTTCGCGCTGATCGTGATCTACCTGATCTCGGTCGTGTTCTGGATGCTCTTCTTCCAGAACGGCTCGACGCTGACGTATTTCGCCAACGACAACACCGACTGGAACTTCTCGGGCATCATCTCGAACGCGATCGAGCCGTTCTTCGTCATCGCGTTCTCGCTCCCGCTCGTGTGGCTCTGGAAGAAGCTCGACGAGAAGGGGAAGGAGCCGTCCACGACCAGCAAGATCGCGATCGGCATGTTCCTCATGGCGTTCGCGTATTTCGTCATGTACTTCGCCGGCAAGGCCGGCGGCGACACCGGGAAGGTCTCGCCGTGGTGG
This sequence comes from Thermoanaerobaculia bacterium, assembly GCA_035500755.1. Lineage (GTDB taxonomy): Bacteria > Acidobacteriota > Thermoanaerobaculia > UBA5066 > Gp7-AA6 > DAHUXD01. Next base: position 17,051 of record DATJXB010000025.1, read on the forward strand.
CTGGTGAGCTGCTACGCGCTGATGGGTCTCGCCGAGATCACGCTCTCGCCGATGGCGCTGTCGCTGGTCTCCAAGGTCGCGCCGGCTCGGGCGCGCGGGCTCATGATGGGTCTCTGGTTCGTCGCCACGGGCCTCGGCGGCAAGCTCACGCAGATCGGCGTGTACTGGACCGAATGGAAGCACTCGACGTTCTTCGCGGTGCTCGGCGGGATGTCGCTCGCGACGGCCTTTCTCCTCGTCGCGGTGCTGAAGCCCTTGAAGCGCGCGATGCCCGGCGTCTGACGCCGGCGGCCCGCCTCGGCGGGCGACTCGCGGCGGCGCTGCTGGCGGTCGCGCCGTTTGCGATGGCGGCTCCCGACGCCGGTCCCCTCGCGGCGCTCAAGGCCGCGCTCGACGCGGGCGACCTCCCCGCGGCGGTGCGTGCCGGCGAGGCCGCGGTGGCGGCCGACCCGAAGAGCTCCGAGGCGAACGACCTGCTCGGCCGCGCCTACGGCCTGACGGCGAAGGACGCCCGCCTCCTCGAGCAGATGCACCTGGCCCGGAAGGCGCGCGTCTGCTTTGCCCGTGCGGTCGAGCTGGACCCGCGCAACGTCGCGGCGCTTTCGGACCTGGCGCGGTACGACATGCGGGCTCCCGGAATCCTCGGCGGCGGCAAGAAGAAGGCGCGGGAGGCGATCGCCCGGGTCACCGCCCTCGACCCCGTTCGCGGCCACGTCCTCTCGGGCGAGCTCGCGGAAGTCGAGAAGGACCCTGCCCGCGCCGAAGCCGAGTACCGCGCGGCCATCGCGGCGGGTCCCGCGTTCTCCCGGGGGCGCGTCGCGCTTTCCGGATTCTTCGTGTCGCGCCGGGACTACGGCGCGGCCCGGCGCGTCTGGAGCGACGCAGCCGAGCCCGAGGCGTCGAGCGCGCTGGCCGCCTACGAGCTGGCCGGGGTCGCCCTCGCTTCGGGGGAGCACCTCGCCGAGGCGGCGGAGCGGCTCGAGGACACGCTCGGCAAGCCCGAGCCGCCCGAGGACCCGGCGCCGGCCGCGTGCCACGAACGCCTGGCCGAGCTCTACGAGAAGCTCGGCAAGAAGCGGGAGGCCGCCGTGCAGCTCGAGGCGGCGCTGCACCTGGAACCGGCGCGCGCGGACTGGCGCCAGCGGCTCAACCGGCTGGAGAAGTGAGCGGGCGATGACCCCTGCCGCGGTTCCGGCGCCGCGGACCGACGAGACCGGCGCGGCGCCGATCCCGGAGCTCGACGGCGTCCGCGGCATCGCGATCCTGCTCGTGATGCTGTTCCACTTCCAGGGCGTCCGGCCCCCCGGGATTCCGAAGTTCCTGACGTACCCGATGATCCTCGGCTGGTCGGGCGTCGACCTGTTCTTCGTCCTCTCGGGCTTTCTCATCACGCGAATCCTGATCTCCACGCGGGGCGCGCCCAACTACTTCTCGGCGTTCTACGCGCGGCGGATTCTCCGGATCTTCCCGCTGTATTTCGTCGCGGTGTTTCTCTTCTTTCGGGTCGCGCTGCCGCTCGCCGCGCGGTTCGGCTGGGACCTCGGGACCGATCCGGGCCTCGAGCCCTGGTTCTGGTTCCACCTGTCCAACGGGCCGTCGGCCTTCGGGCGCGACGCGAGACCGCTGTCCCACTTCTGGTCGCTCTCGATCGAGGAGCAGTTTTACCTGGCGTGGCCGGCGGTCGTCCGCGCCGTCGCGCCGCGGTGGCTCGGCGCCGTGTGCGCGGGCGTGGCGGCGCTGGCCGTCGGCCTCCGGGTCGCCGCGGCGGCGAAGGGCGTCAATCCGGAGGCGCTCCACCGGCTGACGGTGTTTCGGATGGACGCGCTGGCGCTCGGAGGGCTCGTCGCCTGGATCGCGGTCGATCCGGCCCGCCGGGCCGCGCTGCGCCGGCGGCTTCGGGTGGTCTGGGGGGCAAGCGCCGTCCTTCTCGCCGCCCTCTGCGTGGCGGGGCGCGGGGCCGTCTCGCCCGTGATGACGCGATTCGGCTACACCGCGGTCGCGCTCTTCGACGCCGGCTTCGTCTTCGTCGCGTTCGACCGTTCGGGTTCCGCCGCAAGGCTCTCGCGGATCCTGCGGCAGCCCTGGCTGCGCGCCTTCGGCAAGTACAGCTACGCGATGTACGTCTTTCATTATCCCGTGGCGCTCGTCGCGGAACGCCTCGCGCCGGGTGAGGGCGCCTCCGCCCTGGTGCGCACGATCGACTGGCTCGCCTCGGTGATCGGCGGCATTGCCGTGTCGTTCCTCCTCGCGCTCGCCTCGTGGAACCTTCTCGAGAAGCGGTTTCTGGTCTTGAAGAATCGTTTCGTCGCGCGCCCCGTGGCGGCGCCTGCCGCGTGACCGCGGTCGCCGAATCCGACCGGCTGCCGCGCGCCGCCGCGGCGGCGGCGGCCGCCCTCGGCCTGGCGGTGATCGTGCGCCTGTGGGCGATGCCGCTCTCCTCGAGCCTCTGGCTCGACGAGTTCGGGACGGTCTGGGTGACCGACGGCGGCTTCGCGCAGATCCTGGAGCGCGCCCGACTCTTCCCGCAGTCGATTCCGTACGCCGGGATCGTCGCCGCGACGCGCGCCGGGCTGGGGTCGAGCGAAGCGGCGCTCCGTCTTCCGTCCCTGCTCGCGATGCTCGCGGCCGTCTGGGCCCTCTTTCGGACCGTGCGCGGACTCCTCGGGACGAGCATCGGGTTCCTGGCGGCCGGCGTCTTCCTCTTGTTCCCCCCGATCGAATTCGCGGCGGCCGACGCGCGGCCGTATGCGTTCGGAGTCCTCTTCGCGATTCTGGCGACGGGCGGGCTCGCGCGCTGGCTCGAGCGCGGCGGCGCGGGGAACGCCGCGGTGTATGCCGTGTGCGGGGCGGCGACCGTCTACTTTCAGTATCTCTTCGCGACCCTCTTCGCGGCGCACGCGCTGTACGTCCTGTGGAGGCGCCGGCGGGGCGCACCCGTGCCCTGGCCGGGAATCGCAGCCACCGCCGCCGCCATCGGCGTGCTGCTGCTGCCGGCCGCGCGGCTCGCTGCCGAGATCGGGCGGGATCGCGCGGCTCATGCCTTCGGCGTCCTTCCGAGCGCCGCCGCGCTGTTCCACGCGCTCGTGCCGACCCGCGTCCTGGGCCTGCTCATCCCCGCGCTGCTCGTCGCCTTCGCCACCCGACTCGCACGCCGGTTCCGGCTCGAGAGGCCGCAGGGCCCCGCTCTCGACGCGATCGTGCTGTTCGGCCTGTCGGCGGGCGTGCCCCCGCTGGTTCTCTTCGGCATCGCGCGGATCACGGCCACGCCGGTGTTCGACGCGCGCTACCTGATCGTCACGGCGCCCGCCTGGGCGGCCCTTCTCGGGTGGCTCCTGGCGGCCGTGAAACCGGCGGCGGGTCGCGCCGCAACGCTCGCCGCCGCTCTTGCGCTGGCCGTCGTGCTCCGGGGCGAGCTCGGGCACCGGGCGATCGCGCACGCGCGGGAGGACTGGCGCGGCGCGGTGGCGGCGCTCAACGCGGGGGAGGGACCTCTGCCGGTTTTTCTCTCCGGGACGTTCATCGAGTCGAAGGACGCGGCGCTCGTGGCGGACCGCCGTCACCGCGACTACCTGCGAGCGCCGCTCGCGTATTACCGGCCTCGGGGCCCGGTGGACGTGCTGCCGCTGCGCGCGGACGACGGCGTGGAGGCCAGGGTCGGCCGTTTCCCGGACGACGCTTTCGCCCTCGTCGAGCGGTCCTCGCGCTTTCCGTCATGGACGCCGTGGCTCGAGGGTCGAGGCTGGGCGTCCCGCGAGGTCTTCCGCAGCCCCGCGCTCACCGTTCGCGTGTTCGACCGGCGAACCCCGGGCGGCTGAAGCCGGCTACCCGACTCTCCGGAGCGCCGCTGCGCTGGCGCTGTGGCTCACCACGGGGGCGCAGGAGTCGATCGGCTCGACGAGCATGCCTTCGGCTTCGATCTCCGAGCCCTCGACGTGGACGTAACGGCGCTGCCGGATGTCCAGCGCGCCGCGACGCAGGCAGATGGGGCAGCGGACGATCGTCCGCGCCTGCGAAACCACGGCCCCCACGGGCAACTTCGTGAAGTCTTCGGTCAGCATGCTCCTCCTTCCGGCACGGGCGGTGCCTTCGGGGGGAGTCCTGTTCAAAAATCGGGCCAGGCGCGCCGCGAAGACGCGCTAACGGGACCGGGGCCCCGGGAGCGACGCGACGAGCGGCTGATCAGGCCGCAGGATCGTCTCCTCGCGCCGGGCGCCGGTCGAGACGAGGACGGCCGGCGCGCCGACAGCCTTCTCGAGGCGCGCGACGTAGGCGCGCGCTTGCTTCGGAAGGTCTTCGTAGCGCGTGACGCCGGTCGTGCTCGTGCGCCAGCCCGGAAGGCGCTCGAACACGGGCTCCAGGCGCGCGACGTCCTCGGCGATCGGGGGGAGGTCGGAGAGCGGCTTCCCGTCGAGGCGGTATCCCACGGCGATCGGGATCTCGTCCAGGTCGTCGAGACAGTCGAGCTTCGTGATCGCGACGGCCGCGGCGCCCGAGAGCTCGACGGCCGTGCGCACCACCACGGCATCGAACCAGCCGGTGCGGCGCGGACGCCCGGTCGAGGTGCCAAACTCGTTGCCGCGCTTGCGCAGGAATTCTCCGGTCGCGTCGTGGAGCTCGGTCGGGAACGGACCGGAACCGACGCGGGTCGTGTAGGCCTTGATCACGAGGAGACTCGCGTCGAGGGCGCGCGGCGCGATGGCGAGTCCCGAGGCCACGGCCGCCGAGGTGCAGGCCGACGAAGTGACGAAGGGGTACGTTCCCGCGGAAAGGTCGAGCATGGCGCCGTGCGCGCCTTCGGCGAGCAGGCTGTCGCCCGCCGCGAGCCGGTCGCGCAGGTAGCGTCCCGTATCGGCGACGTGCGGTTCGATCCGCGCGGCGGCCGACCGCAGTGCCGCCACGACGGCGTCGGGGGACGGCACGTCCCGTTCGCCGAGCGCCGTCAGCAGGGCGCCGGTTTCCGCGTGCGCGGCGGCGACCCGGGCGGCGAGCACGTCCGGCCGATAGAGCTCGGCGACGCGGACGGCCCGGCGAGCCGCGAGCGCCTCGTACGCCGGGCCGATACCCCGGAGCGTGGTGCCGAGCTTCGCCTCGCCCGCGACCCGCTCGCGCGCGGCGTCGAGCAGGCGGTGGTAGGGCAGGATGACGGGAGCCCGGTCCGAGAGGCGCAGGTTCTCCCCGACGACGACCCCGGCCGCCCGCACCTGCTCGATCTCGGCGAGAAGGGCCTGGAGGTCGACGACGACGCCCGGCCCGATGACCGAGACGCGCCCGCGGATGATGCCGGCCGGCAGGAGGTGAAGAGCGAAGTGCTGGCTTCCGAATTTGACCGTGTGGCCGGCGTTGTGGCCGCCGTGATACCGGGCGACGACGTCGAAGCGATCGGCGAGCAGGTCCACCACCTTGCCCTTGCCTTCGTCGCCCCACTGTCCGCCCAGGACCGCCAGAACTTTCACCGTCGTACTCCTTCGGCCGCGGAAAAACAGCGCAGCCTAGCACACGGTTGCCGGCCGGGCGCCCTCGGGCGGGGCTTAGAATGCCGGGCGCATGAAGCGGCTACGCCTGACCGGATCGAACCTCACGCTCGCGGATCTCGTCGCGGTGTCGCGCCGGGAGGCCCGGGCGAGCCTCGGGCCGCAGGCCCGGCGCGCGATGGCCGCGTCGCGGCGCGTCGTGGACCGGGCGGTGCGCGGCGGCGCGAAGGTCTACGGCGTGACGACCGGCTTCGGAAAATTCGCCGACGTCGCGATCCCCCGCGGGCAGCTTGAGGCGCTGCAGCGCAACCTCGTGCGCAGCCACGCGGCGGGGGTGGGCGAGGCGCTGTCGGCCCCGGCCGTGCGGGCGACGATGTTGCTCCGGGCGAACGCCCTGGCCCGTGGGAACTCGGGCATTCGCGTCGCGACCGTCGAGACCCTGCTGGCGATGCTCGCCGCGGACGTTCTGCCGGTCGTCCCATCGCAGGGGTCGGTCGGCGCTTCGGGCGACCTTGCGCCGCTGTCGCACCTCGCTCTGGGGCTTCTCGGCGAGGGGAAGGTCCGCGTCGGAAAGCGGGAGCTGCCGGCCGCGCTGGCCCTGCGTCGTGCGCGCATCCGCCCCGTCGCCCTGGCCGCGAAAGAAGGTCTCGCGCTGATCAACGGCGTGCAGATGTCGGTGGCCGTCGGCGGCCTCGCGCTCGCGCGCGCCCTCGACCTCTGTCGGGTCGCCGATCTCGTCGGCGCGGCGTCGCTCGATGCCTCCCGCGGCTCGGACACGGCGTTCGACGCTCGGATCGTGGCCGCCCGACCCCACCCGGGCGCGGTCGCGAGCGCGAAGAACCTGCGCGCCCTCCTGCGCGGCAGCGCGATTCGCGAGGCGCACCGGGGCTGCGGCCGGGTCCAGGACAACTACGCCCTGCGCTGCATGCCGCAGGTGCACGGCGCCGCGCGCGACGCCTTCGAGCACGCCCGCGCCGTTCTCGAGCGCGAGATGAACAGCGCGACGGACAACCCGCTGGTCTTCGCCGGCCGGCGCGGCGACATCCTGTCGGGCGGCAACTTCCACGGGGCGCCCGTCGGCCTCGTGCTCGACTACGCCGCCATCGCGGCGACGGACCTCGCGTCGATCTCGGAGCGCCGCATCGAGAAGCTCGTCAACCCGGCTCTGTCGGAGCTGCCGGCGTTCCTGGTACGGGACGGCGGCCTCCACTCGGGCCTGATGATGGCGCAGGTCACCGCGGCGGCTCTCGTTTCGGAGTGCAAGGTTCTCGCGCATCCGGCGTCGGCCGATTCGATCCCGACGTCGGCCGCCAAGGAGGACCATGTCTCGATGTCGCCCATCGCGGCGCGGAAGCTCGCCGCGATCGTCGCGAACCTCGAGAACGTCCTCGCGATCGAGACGATCGCCGCTTTCCAGGCCATGGAGTTTCTGCGGCCCCTGAAGTCGTCGGCGCCGCTCGAGGTCGTCCGGCGTGAGTTCCGCCGCGCCGTCCACCCCTGGAACCGCGACCGCGAGATGCACCTCGACATCGAGGCCGCGCGGCGGTTCCTCGGCAGCGACGCGATGGCGCGGGCCGTGGCCGGGCTCGCCTGACGCCGGCTCCAGGACGAGCCCCGTCCTATAATCCCGGCGTGGCTTCGACGGTTGCCTCGCCCTCCCGCACGATCCGCGCCGCCCGCGGCGGAGAGCTGCGCTGCCGCGGCTGGGCGCAGGAAGCGGCGCTCCGCATGCTCGAGAACAACCTCGATCCGGACAACGCGGAGCACCCCGAAGACCTGATCGTCTACGGCGGCACCGGGCGCGCCGCACGCAACTGGGAGTGCTTCGACCGGATCGTCGCGACGCTCAAGCGCCTCGAGGCGAACCAGACGATGCTCGTCCAGTCGGGCAAGGCCGTCGGGGTCTTCGAAACCCACGAGGACGCGCCCCGTGTCCTGATCTCCAACTCGATGCTCGTGCCGGCGTGGGCGACGGGGGACGAGTTCCGGCGCCTCGAGGGTCTCGGCCTGACCATGTACGGGCAGATGACGGCAGGGTCCTGGATCTACATCGGAAGCCAGGGCATCGTGCAGGGCACCTACGAGACGTTCGCCGAGGCCGGGCGCCGCCACTACGGCGGCGAGCTCGCGGGCCGTCTCGTCGTGACGGCCGGCCTCGGCGGCATGGGCGGCGCGCAGCCGCTGGCGGCGACGATGAACGGAGCCGTGGCGCTCGTCGCCGAAGTCGATCCCGAGCGGATCACGAAACGCCTGCGCACGCGTTATCTCGACGAGAGCGAAACGGATGTCGACCGCGCGATCGAGCGGGCGCTCGCGGCGAAGACCGGCCGACGGGCCGTCTCGATCGGCGTGGCGTGCAACGCCGTCGACCTTCTCGAGCGCCTCATCGCGCGGGGCGTCCTGCCGGACCTCGTGACCGACCAGACGTCGGCTCACGACGAGCTCCACGGCTACGTGCCGCGCGGCGCGAGCCTCGGCGAGCTCCTCCGGCTTCGCCGGGAGGATCCCGCCGCGTACGTCGCCCGGTCGTACGCGACCATGGCCGACCACGTCCGGGCGCTCCTCGAGCTGTCGCGCCGTGGCGCCGTCGTCTTCGATTACGGCAACAACCTTCGCGGGCAGGCGAAGAAGGCCGGCGTCGCCGACGCGTTTTCGATCGGCGGCTTCGTGCCGCTCTACATCCGGCCCCTCTTCTGCGAAGGCAAGGGACCGTTCCGGTGGGCGGCGCTCTCGGGCGACCCGGAGGACATTCGCGCGACCGACCGGGCGCTCCTCGAGCTCTTCCCCCACGACGCCGCGCTCGGCCGGTGGCTGGCCCTCGCGGAGGAGCGCATCGCGTTTCAGGGGCTGCCCGCGCGGATCTGCTGGCTCGGCTACGGCGAGCGGCATCGCGCCGGACTTCTCTTCAACGAGCTCGTCCGGACGGGCAAGGTGCGCGCACCGATCGTCATCGGCCGCGATCACCTGGACGCGGGCTCTGTCGCGTCACCGAACCGGGAAACCGAGGGGATGCGCGATGGCTCGGACGCGATCGCCGACTGGCCGATTCTGAACGCGCTCCTGAACACGGCCGCCGGGGCGACGTGGGTGTCGGTCCACCATGGCGGCGGCGTCGGCATCGGATACTCGATCCACGCCGGGATGGTCGTCGTGGCCGACGGCACGGAGGCCGCCGCGCGCCGCCTGCGCCGCGTGCTGACCACCGATCCCGGAACCGGGGTGATGCGCCACGCCGACGCCGGCTACCCGGAGGCGATCCGCGCGGCGCGGGAGCGGGGAGTGGACCTGCCGTTCCTCGAGTAGCCGCCTTCGACCGGCGCATGAGCTGACGTTGCAACGCCGGGCGGTTCTCGTCGTCTCCTTCGTGCTCGCCCTGGCGTCGCTCTCCTGGGTCGACGGGTGGATTCCCGCCGGTCCGGCCCGTCCTCCGAGCGCGCCGCCGCCGGAGCTCTCGCGCCGGCTCGACGACGTCGCGGCCGATCTGACGCGCCGGGCCCAGGCCTTCGCCGCCGATCCGGAGGTGCGCCGCTCCCTCGAGGGCGGCGGGATCGCGCTGCGCCGCCAGGTCCTGTTCTCCGCGGCTCGGGAAGTGATGGGCGACGCGGCGGCCGGCAGCTGGATCGCGCTGTCGGACCCGGCGGGGAACCTCCTCGCGTGGTGGGGAGAGGCGCCGACGCGGATGCCGTCGCCGCCCGCGGAGGGACCACTCGCCGTCCGCTGGTCGGCGACGCGCGTGGAGATCGACTACTGGCGTCCCGCGGGCACCGACGCGTTTCCCGGCGTCATCTGCGCGGCTCGCTCCGTGCCGGTCGAAGCCCCCGGCTTCGCGCGCGCTCTGGGGCTGGGCGCGGCGAGCGAAGTCTGGGAACCCGTCTCTCCCGAAGGCGACCGGCCGCTGGTGCTCGTGGCGGGAACCCGTCCGGTCGTCGCGGCGCGGCGGGTGGAAGGCGAGGCGCCCCGTGGGTCGAAGTCCCCGGGCGTCACCGTCGCGGTCCTGGCGGCCCTGCCGATGCTGGCCGCGGGGGCCGCCGGGGTGGGCGCGGGGCTGACCGTCCTGTTTCTGGCGGCTCTGGCCGCGGTCTCGCCCGGCGTTCACGTCTTCGCGTCGTGGACGGTCTGGGCGCTGGCGCTTGGCCCGCTGCTTCTGCCGGCGGGACTGACGGGGCTTGCGCGGCGCGATCGGAGCCTCCCCGGCCCGGTTCCCAGCGGCTACGCCCTGCTCGCCGTGTCGATCCTCGCCGCGCGCCACGCCGAGGTGCCGGATCTCGTGCCGGGCCTCGCGGCGTGGAGCCCCGCCTTCGTCGAGCTCGTGGCCCTGACGGCGCTCTTCGGCGCCGCGCTGGCGATCGGCGCCTCGGCCGGCGACCGGGTCCGACGCGGCGCGACCGGACTGGCCGTCTTCGTGTCGGCCGCGGGGTTGCTTCTCGGGCTCGGCCTCGTGAGAGACTGGCCGCTTTTTCCGGTCGCCGTCGCCGCCGGCGCGGTCGTCGCCTACGAGCTCTGGCGCCGGTCGATCGCCGGCGCCGGCCCGCGCGGCGCCCTCGGCCCGTTTCGCCTGACGGCGGCCGCGACGCTCCTCGTCGTCTTCGTGGCGGCCCCCTGCCGGGCGCACGACCGCATCGTCGCGGCCTATCGCACGGCCGCCGCGATTCGTCTGCCCGACGCCTCGAGGATCTCGACGGCGGCGGTCGTCGCGGTGCGGCGCTCCGTCGAGCGCGTCGAGCGCTTCGACCTCGCGCGCGATCTGCCGGCGCCGTGGTCCGACGTCGACCTCTCGGACCTCGCGTACCGCCTCTGGCGGGAAGGGGAGGAAGAAGGCGCGGCGGCGACGCTGATCGCGTACGAGGTCTACGACGGCGCGGGCGTCCTGCGCAGCCGCTTTTCGCTGATTCCCGAGGTCGACCTGGCCGGTCCGGCGCCCGAGGGAGCGGTGCTCATCGAGCGGCATCGGGTCGCCGTCGTCCGGCGGCGCGCGGCGATCCTCGACGGGGGAGCGGCGTGGGGACACGCGGTCGTCGCGGTCGCCGACTGGCCCTCCTGGGATCCGCTGCCGGCGCGCCTGGCGGTCTACCTGCGTCTGGTCGGCGGGGACACGGGCAGCGCCGAGGCGCGGCCCGTCCTCGCCCTCTACGGCCCCGACGGCGCGCGGCGCGAGGAGGGGCCGGAACTGCCCGAAGCGACGTTCGAGCGAACGCGCGCCGCCGGCGCTCCGGTGCCGATCCGTACGGCGTACCGCGGCGAAGAGCTCCACGGCGAGCTGCGGCCGCTGAAGGACGGGTTTCAGCTCGTCGCGATTCCGGGGCCCGGATTTCTCGAACGGCTCCTCGCCTCGACGCAGATCCTGGCGGCGGCCGCCGCCCTGTACGCGCTGGGCGCCGCCGTGGCCGCCTGGCGTCACGTGACGCGGCGCCGCCCGCTGGCCGAGCTCTTCCCGGCGGCGTTCCGGAGCTTCCGCGGCCGGCTCGTCGCCCTCTTTCTCCTCTCGGTCATGGTTCCCCTGGCGGCGGTGACGATCTTCCTGCGGTCGTCGATCGCGACGCGCTCGCGCCGCGACACGCTCGACCACGGACGCACGGCGCTCGAAACGGCGCGCCGCGTTCTCGACGACTACCTGCCGACGGCCGAGGCGACGCTCGGGCGGCTCAACCTCGTCGACGACACGCTCTTGTCCTGGCTCGCCAACGCGGTCGGCTACGACTTGTCCGTCTACTCGCCCGAGGCGCGGCTGGTCGCGACGTCGCGGCGCGATCTCTACGCGGCGGAGCTGCTCCCGCCGCGCGTGCCGGGGGCGACGTACGCGGCCATCGGTCTCGGCGCCGCCCGCGAGCGGACCGACGCGCGCCTGATCGCGGGCAGCCGCTTCGAAGAGATCACGACGGAGCTCTCCTCCCTCCCGGGCGTGCCGGGCGTGCGCAGCCCCGGGCTTCTGTCGCTTCTCCTGCTGCCTCAGCAGCGCGTGGCGGAGGCCGAGGCGGCCCAGCTGACGGCGGCGGTTTCCGCATTTTCCCTGCTCGTCTTCCTCGTGTCTGCGGCGATTGCCGGACGCCTCGCCGTCCGGGTGGCGCGGCCCGTGGCCGACCTCGTCGAAGGCACGCGCGCCGTGGCCAGGGGCGACTTTTCGCCGCAGCTCGCCGAGCCGCCGGATGAGGAGCTCAAAGAACTCGTCCGCGCGTTTCTCTACATGTCCCGGAGCCTGAAGGAACAGACCGAAGCGCTTTCGCGAGAGAAGGAGAGGCTCGCGACGCTTCTCGCCCAGCTGACTGCGGGCGTCGTCGCCTACGACGAGGAGGGCCGCGTCCTGCTCGCCAATCCCGCGGCGGCCCGGCTGGGCGGCGGGCGCGCCGACGGGGCCGGGCTCGACGACGTCTTCCCCGGCGAGGCGATGCAGCCGCTGCGCGCGGCGCTCGAGCGGCCCGACGCGCCCGCCGGCGCCTCCGCCGAGCTCGAGCCGAGGGCGGGTGAGCGGTGGCGCGTCGTGACCGTGCCGCTGCCGCTGGCGGGGGCCGGGGCTCGCCTGGCGGTCATCGAGGACGTGTCGGACGTCGTGCGCTCGAACCGCCTGGCGGCCTGGGCGGAAATGGCGCGCATCATCGCCCACGAGATCAAGAATCCGTTGACACCGATCCGGCTGTCCGTCGAACATCTCCGCGAGGTCTGGAAGCGGGGCTCGCCCGGCTTCGACCGCGTCCTCGAGGAGTGCGTGCAGAACGTCCTGCGTCAGACGGAGTCGCTCCGACACTCGGCCGCCGAGTTCTCCGATTACGCGCGGCTGCCGCGTCCCGAGATGCGGCGCCTCGACGTCCGGCAGCTCCTCGAAGAGTCGGCGGCCGCGTACGCCGCGGCTCCCGGCGTGCGCTTCGAGGTCTCGGCGCCGCCGGGCCTCGCGGCTCTCGGGGACGAGCGCCTCCTGGCGCGCCTGCTCGCGAATCTTCTCGGCAATTCGGTCGAGGCTCTTTCCAAGGGCGGCACCATTCGGCTGGGCGCCGGCCCTTCGGACGGGCGGATTCGGATCACGGTCGACGACGACGGACCCGGCGTGACGGTCGACATCCTGCCGCGGCTCTTCGATCCCTACTTCTCCGCCAAGAGCGGGGGGACCGGGCTCGGCCTTGCCATCGCGAAGAAGATCGTCGAGGAGCACGGCGGCGCGATCACGGCGCGCAACCGCGAGCCCTCGGGCTTGCGCGTCGAGTTCGACCTCCAGGCGGTTCCGGCGTGAGCTTCCGGCGCGCGGCCGCCGTGACCGCGGTCCTCGCGGCGCTCCTCTTCGGCTGCCGGCGGGCAGCCCCCGGCGCGGCAGCGGCCGCCGCTCCCAGGCCCCCGAAGGGCGACGTGATCTGGCTCTTCGATCCGGCCGCCGCGGCCGACCCCGCGCTCGACGAGCAGGCCGGCAGGATCGGGGCGGTCGCGGTTTTTCTTCCCGCCGGCACCATGGGGAGCGGCCCCGGCCCGACTGCCTTCGAGACCGTCCCCCCTCCACCGAAACCGCTGACGCGCGTTCCGGTGGTCCTCGCCGTGGCCGCGAGCGAGAGCCTCGCGGCGGCACTGACGACCGGCGAGGGGCCGGCCGCGGGCCCCCTCGGGGCCGCCGCGGCGGCGTCGCTCGCGCCTGCCGTGAGCGGCGGGGCTTACGGGCGCGTGGTCGGCGTGCACCTCGACTTTCCCTTCGGCCCCCGCGCGGCTGCCCGCTACGCGGAGCTCGTCGGCGCCCTGCGCAGGGGCCTTCCGCCGGGCGTCTTCGTGTCCATCTCGGTGAAGACGCTTCCGGCGTCGGAGGAAGAGCGCAAGAAGGAGGCGACTCTCGACGAAGCGGCCGATGCCCTGGTCGCCGTCGTGTTCGGCGTCGGGCCGCGGGTCGACCCGGTCGCGATGGACGCCCTCCACCGGCCGTGGTGGGCGGCGTACGACACGCGGGCGGCCGGGACGGCAACCGGGGCCAGCGGGTCCGCGCGCGACGTTCCGGAGCGCCTCGTCGAAGGGCTCTCCGGCAACTCCCGGCTCCAGTTCGAGAACGACCTGTCCGTCAACGACGGGAGCGTCTCGGCCTTCACGCTCACCGCGCGAGCGCCCGTGAAGCAGGACGGTTTCGCGCTCGAGACCGGTGACCGCGTCTCGTTCCGGCTCCCGGCCACCTCCGAGATGCTCTTCCAGCTGGGGTCGAACCTCGCGGGGAAGCGCTACGCGCTCGGCCGGGCCCTCATTTTCGGCGGGGCCACGGAGGCGGACCGCCTCTTCGATCTCGCCGCGATGGAGGACGTGCTGCTCGGCCGCGCGCTCGCGCCGCGCCTCGAGGCCTCGGTGAAGCCGGCCGGCCGCAGCGCCGTCGCGGTCGACCTCGTGAATCGCTCGCCGCACGCCACCGTCGTTTCCCGGGTCGACAACTGGGTCGAAGTCGACGTCTCCCCCGCACACCCGGCCGACGTCCAGGTCGGCGGCTTCGACCGCTACGAGGTCTTCGACCGCGCGGGCAACGCCGTGACGCCCGGGCGCGCCACGGTCGTCCGCTTCTACGAGACGCTGATCGCGCCGCTCGAGATGGTTTCACCCGCGCGCATCGTCGTCCGGGGCGGTCTTCCGGCGGCGTGCTGCCGGTACCGCGTTCACGCCGTGTCGGCCGCGGGGCCCGAAGTGACCGGGGAGTGGGTCGAGCCACCCGCGCCGACGCCGAAGGCGCGGGCCGAGGCGAAGAAAACGCCGGCTACGCGGAAGCGGGGCTGACGGGGTCTTTGCGGCGGAAAAGGCCGGCGATCTTGCCGACCGGGCCGGACACCACGAAGACGAGCACCAGCGTCGCCAGCGCCATCTCCGGCCGATAGGCCACGATCGCGAAGAAGAGCGCGATCGCCGGCAGGATCCAGGCGGGCCGACGCCGCTTCAGGTCGAGGTCCTTGAACGAGCGGTACCGAATGGTCGAAATCATCAGAAAGGACAGGAGGAAGGTCAGGGCGAGCAGGCCGCCCATCCACATGCGCGAGACGAGCCGCTCGGGGGTCGCGAGGACGATCGTCGCGACCGTTCCCGCCGCCGCCGGAATCGGCAAGCCGACGAAGTAGCGCTTGTCGACGATGTGCGTCTGGATGTTGAAGCGGGCCAGACGCATCGAGCCGCAGACGACGAAGAGAAACGACGCCATCCAACCGAGGCGGTCGAAGTCGGCCAGGCCCCACGAATAGGCGAGCACCGCCGGCGCGACGCCGAACGAGACGAGGTCCGCCAGCGAGTCGTATTCCTCGCCGAACTTGGACGTCGAGTGCGTCAGGCGCGCGATGCGCCCGTCGAGTCCGTCGAGGACGCCCGCGGCGATGATCAGGACGGCGGCGACTTCGAACGTGCCCCGAATCGAGCACCAGAGCGAGAGGTATCCGCAGAAGAGGTTCCCGACGGTGAAGAGCGTCGGGAGGATGAAGAGGCCGCGCGAGAGGCGCTCCCGGGAGAGGGACGCCACGTCACGCGCTCCGGGGCCAGCGCGCGATCGCCGTCTGACCGGCTTTGAGCTTGTCGCCGGGGCCGACGAGGACCTCGGCGCCGTCCGGCACGAAGAGATCCACGCGCGAGCCGAAGCGGATCAGGCCGATGCGCTGGCCGCGAACCAGGGTGTCGCCGACGTGCGGATAGAAGATGATCCGCCGGGCGAGCGCGCCCGCGATCTGTTTGAACGTCACGGAGCCCGAAGGCGTGACCAGGGTGATGCGGTTCTGCTCGTTTTCGGCCGAGGCCTTGTCCGAGAACGCCGCGCCCTTCTCGCCGCGGACGTACGCGTAGTCGCCGAGACGCCCGGACGCCGGGGCGCGGTTGACGTGGCAGTTGAAGACCGACATGAAGACCGACAGTCGGCGCCGCGCTCCGGCCGGAGCCTCGGGAGCGTCCGCGACGGAGAGGACGGTGCCGTCGGCGGGAGACACCAGCGTGTCGTCGCCCCCCTCGGGCCGGCGCTCCGGATCCCGGAAGAACTGCAGGAGAAACAGCGTGACGGCGCCCAAAACGGCTGCCGCCAGCGGGTAGCCGGTGAGGCCGGCCACGCCCCCGGCGGCGAGCGGCGGAACGATGAAGGCCCAGCCTTCGCGGGCGATCGGAACCCTCAGCTTGGGAGCTCCTCTCGATGATGGCGGGCAATCGCTTCCATGCGGTCCTTGAGAAGGAGCTTCTCCTTCTTCAGGCGCTTCTCTTCCAGCTCTTCGTCTTCGGAAAGGCGGGACTTGACGGCCAGTTCGTGGAGGCGCTGCTCATGATGCCGGTGCTCTTCGCGCAGGCGGAGAAACTCCGGGTCGGACGCGGCAATCTCGCTGTTCCCGTGTTCCATCATCGGGTCAATCCTCCTTATCTTGTTCTCGAGAAAAGAGGGCGAGGCGGGTCACGCGCCCTAGTCTAGCCCCGGGTCCGGAGGGTTTCAACGGGCGCGAAAAGCCCGCAGGGACGGGGCTTCCCGGGTTCAGCGGCCGCCGCCCTCGAGCGCGTGCACCAGGACGAGGGCGTCCTCGCCGTCCTGGTAGTAGGCGCGACGGCGGTACGCCTCGGTGAAGCCGTACGAAGCGTAGAAGGTCCGCGCCGCGGCGTTGGAGACGCGCACCTCCAGCGTCATGGCGGTGGCGCCGATCGAGCGCGCCCGGCCGAGGGCGTCCTCGAAGAGCAGGCGGCCCCAGCCCTGGCGCCTCAGGCGCGCGTCGGTCGCGATCTTGTTGATGTGGAACTCCTCATAGAGCGAGACGGCGAAGAGATAGCCGCCGATGCGGGGCTCGCCGCCGTCTTCGCTCGCGAGCACGCGCAGGTAGCGGTGGGGCTCGACGAGCTCGCTCGCGAAGAAGTCGCGCTTCCACGGGATCGGGAAGGACTCCGACTCGATGCGGGCGATCTCGTCCAGGTCGAAGGGGCCCGGTGGCCGCAGCCGATAGGGCCGCGTGCTCGGTTCACGCAGCGCCATGCTTCTCCTCGGCGGCGCTCGGCCGCGCGTAGATGCCGGCGGGAGCGGCGGCGCGGGACGCGACGGCACCCGGGGCGCGGGCGACGGCCGCGGCGAGCGCGGCCGCGGGAGTCGCGGTAACAGTCGGGGTGGGCGGGACGACGAGCGTCTCGGGCAGCGCGACGAGCGGATCCTCTCCCGCGCGCGCGCGGACGTCGTCCGCGGCGACGAGCCGCGGAGGGCCGAGGGAGCGGGCCCGCGCGCCCGAGACGTCGAATCGCTCGAGCACGAGGTCACCGCGGCCGGCGTCGAGCACCGCGACGACGCGGGAGCCGCTCGAGGGGCGGGCCGATTCGGCGAGGGCCTCGAGGGTCGAGACCGCTTCGAGCTCCGCCCCCGTCGCCCGGGCGAGGCCCCACGCCGTGGCGAGGCCGACCCGAAGGCCGGTGAAAGAGCCCGGACCCGCGCAGACGGCAATCCGCGCCGTCGCGTCGAGCGTCGCACCGGCGGCGGCGAGGACGCGGCGGATGGCCGGGAGGAGCGCCTCGGATGCGCGGCGATCGGACGGCAGGCGCTCTTCGTGAATCTCGCCGCGCGACAGCAGCGCGACGGCGGGGCTCGGGCTGGCGGCGTCGAGGGCGAGCACGATCATCGTTGTCTCGGGCGCGGCGGCCGCCGCGGCCTTGGAGCTATGCTAGCACCCCGTGAGCGCCCCGACTCCGCGCACGACCCCCATGCTCCGGCAGTACTTCGAGATGAAGAACCGCGTCCCGGACGCGATTCTGCTCTACCGCATGGGCGACTTCTACGAGATGTTCTTCGAGGATGCCCGCGAGGCGGCGCCGCTGCTCGGCATCGCGCTCACGCGGCGGCACCGCGACTCGGACATCGAGGCGCCCATGTGCGGCGTGCCTCATCAGAGCGTGGACCACCACGTCGCCAAGCTCGTGGCAGCCGGCCGCAAGGTGGCGATCTGCGAGCAGCTCGAGGAGGCTCGCGGGGCAAAGGGCCTGGTCAAGCGCGACATCACGCGAATCGTGACGCCGGGGACGGTGCTGGATCCCGAATCGCTCGTCCCCGACGCGCCGTCCTACCTCGCGGCGATCTCGCCGGCCGAGGGCGACTGGGGCGTCGCGTTTCTCGACCTCTCGACCGGCCGCTTCCACGCGGGCACGGTCCGGCCGGCCCGCCTTTCCGACGTTCTCGCGCTGTTTCGCCCGCGGGAGATCCTCCTGCCGGAGGACGCCGAGGCCGGGGACTGGCGCGCGACCCTGACCCGCCGGCCGGCGGCCTGGTGGGAGGCGGCTCGGGCCCGCAACGCCGCTCCGGATTCCTTCGCCGCGGCGGCTCGCCGCGCCGCCGACGCGGCTCTCGCGTACGCGCATCAGATGCGCCCGGGCGGCCTCGAGCACGTCGCGACCCCGGCGCCTCTCGCCTTCGACGCGCGGATGGGACTCGACGCCGCGGCTCTGGCGACGCTCGAGCTCTTCGAATCGAGCGAGGGCCTCAAGGACCGGAGTCTCCTCGCGCTCCTCGACCGCACGCGGACGCCGCTCGGGGCTCGGGCGCTCCGCGAGACCCTGGCTCATCCCTCGCTCGACCCGGTGGAGCTCGAGGCGCGGTGGGAAGCGGTCGGCGAGCTCTCGACGCGGGCGGAGGCCGCCGACGCTCTCGGGGCGGCGCTTGCGGCGGTGGGGGATATCGAACGGCGCTTCGCGCGCGTGGCGGTGGGAACGGCCGGGCCGCGGGAGGTGGCCGCGCTCGGCGCGGGACTGAAGGCCGTCCGCGGCGTGCTCGCGGCGGCGGCGCCGCTCAGGGCGCCTCGACTCCGCGGGCTCGCCGACTCCGTGCCCGAGACCGCGGATTGTGTCGCCCGCGTCGAGACGACGCTCGCCGACGATCCTCCCGTCCTCGCCTCGGCCGGGTCCGTCGTGCGCGAGGGCGCGGACGCGGAGCTCGACCAGCTGCGGACGCTGCGGCGCGACGCGCAGGGGGCACTCCTCGCGATCGAGGCCGAGGAACGCCGGCGCTCCGGAATTGCCACCGTGAAGGTGCGGTTCAACCGGGTCTTCGGCTACTCGCTGGAGGTCGGCAACGCCCACCGCGAGAGAGTGCCGTCGGACTGGATCCGCCGCCAGTCCCTCGCCAACGCCGAGCGCTTCGTCACGCCCGCCCTGAAGGAGCTCGAGGAGAAGATTCTGGGCGCCGAGGATCGCATCGCGGAGATCGAGGGGAGGATCTACCGGGAGCTCCTCGGAGCGCTCGCGCTCGCGGGCGACCGCGTGTCGAAGACGGCCCGGGCAATGGCCGAGCTCGACGTCGCCCTGGCGCTGGCGGAGACGGCGCGCTCGGGCGGGTGGGTGCGACCCACCCTCTCGGAGACCCCGCGTCTCAAGATCGTCGGCGGGCGCCACCCGATCGTCGAGCGACTGCGCCGCGACGAGGTCTTCGTCCCGAACGACACGGACCTCGCCGGGGAGCACCGGATCCAACTCGTGACGGGCCCGAACATGGGCGGCAAGTCGACGTACCTGCGGCAGGTCGCGACGATCGCGCTGCTCGCGCAATGCGGGTCCTTCGTGCCGGCCGAGGCGGCCGAGCTCTCGCTCGTCGATCGCATCTTCACGCGCGTCGGCGCGTCGGACCACCTCTCGCGCGGCGAGTCGACCTTCATGGTCGAGATGCTGGAGTCGGCGGCGATCCTGCGGGAAGCGACGGCGAAGAGCCTCGTCATCCTGGACGAGGTGGGCCGCGGCACGTCGACCTTCGACGGGCTTTCGATCGCGTGGGCCCTCCTCGAGCACCTGCACGACACGCCCGCGCAGGCCGGGTTCGTCCTGTTCGCGACGCACTACCACGAGCTGACCGAGATCGCGCTCGTGCGGCCGGCCGTCGTCAACACGACGATGGCGGTCAAGGAAGCGGGCGGCCGCGTCGTGTTTTTGCGGAAGGTCGTGCCGGGCGCCGCCGACAGGAGCTACGGCATCCACGTCGCCGAGCTCGCGGGTCTGCCGCCGGCCGTGACGGCGCGGGCCCGGGAAGTGCTCGCGAACCTCGAGAAGCAGGAGCTCGACGTGCAGGGCGCGCCGGTCCTCGCGCGCACCCAGGGCCAGAGCGCCGGGACGGGGCAGTTCCTGCTCTTCTCCGCGGACGAGGAGCTGGCCCTCGAGAAGCTCCGGGCGGTGGACGTCAACCAGCTGACGCCGATCGCGGCGCTGTCGCTGCTGGCCGCTCTGCAGGAGCGGCTGAAGGGGAAGTGAGCTCCCGGCTGTTCGTCGTCGGCCTGGAAGGGCCCCGGCTCGGCGCGGAGGAGCGCGCGATCCTCGGAGAGGCGCCGCCCTGGGGCGTCATCCTGTTCCGGCGGAACCTCGAGACCGTCGAAGCGCTCGAGCGCCTGGTCGCGGGCGTGCGCCGTCTCGGGGTCGAGCACCTTCTGCTCGACCAGGAGGGCGGCCCGGTCGATCGGCTCCGCGACCTCGTGGCGCCCGCGCCGTCGCTGCGCCGAGCCGCGTTGGCCGGGACGGCGCGTCGCGCCGGCGCGGCGGCCGGGCGCATGCTCGCGCGCCTGGGCTTCGACGTCGACCTCGCGCCCGTGGTCGACCGCGGGGTCGAAGGCGCCGGATCGCGAGTGCTCGGGGAGCGGTGCGCGTCCGCGCTTCCCGACGAGATCATCCGCGAGGCCGGGGCGTTCCTCGACGGGCTGCACGAGGCCGGAGTGGGGGGATGCCTCAAGCATTTTCCGGGCCTCGGGCGGGCCGCGCTCGACACGCACGCGAGCCTCCCGACGCTCGCGCGCGACGGCCCCCAGGAAGCGCTCGACGTCGAGCCGTTTCGGGCGTTGATGGGCCGGGCGCGGGCGGTGATGGTGTCGCACGCCGCGTTCGCCGGCGGGATCCCCGCCTCGTTGTCGCCGCTGGTGGCGACCGAGCTGCTCCGCGCGCGCCTCGGTTTCGATGGCGCCGCCTTTTCCGACGACCTCGAGATGGGGGCGCTCTCGGGCTACGGCGACCTGCCGGAGCGTTGCTCACGCGCGAGCGCGGCGGGCTGCGATCTGCTCCTGGTGTGCCGGCGGATCGACGCCTATCCCGCCTGCGTCGAGGCCGTCGAGCGCCGCGTCCCGGCGAGCCGGCGCCTGGAAGCCGCGGCGCGGCTCGAGGCGTACGCCCGTCACCTCACCGCACTGCGCCAGGCGGCCGGACCCGTCGAGACGCCTCTCGCGGAGATCCGTGCCGAGCTCGAGGCTCTCGCCTAGGCGCCCCGCGGCGACGCGTTCCCGATCCGACTAGAACGGGACGTCGTCGTCGTAACTCGTGGCGCCGGCCGTGGCGGGCTCGGGCGCTTCGGCGACTTCGCGCGCCGGGCCCGAGGAGCGGCCCATGCCGTCTTCGCGGCGCCCGAGCATGACGACGTTGGACGCCTTGACCTCGGTCTTGTACCGCTTCTGTCCGTTCTGGTCCTCCCAGCTCCGGGTCTGCAGGCTGCCTTCGACGTAGACCTGCTTGCCTTTCTGCAGGTACTCGCCGCAGATCTGCGCGAGCTTTTCCCACGCCACGATGTCGTGCCACTCGGTGCGCTCCTGTTTCGCGCCCGAGGCGTCCTTCCAGGCAGTGGTGGTCGCGAGCGAGAAGCGTGCGAGCGTGGTGCCCTGGGGCGTCGTCCGAATCTCCGGGTCCTTGCCGAGGTTTCCGATCAAGATCACTTTGTTGACGCTGGCCATGTATTCGCCCTCCTTTCAGGTGGTGACACCATATTCCACTTTGGCGGGGACAAGTGATGTCCGGGCGAGGCCGGTTATCATCCCCCCAAGACATGCCGGCGACCGACAGCGACGACGTTCGGGGGCGCCTGGTCCGGTCCGCTTCGACGATCACGCCCCTGACGCTCCTCTCGCGCGTCACCGGGTACCTGCGCGAGAAAGTCATCGCGTTCACGCTCGGCGCCGGCATGCGCACGGACGCCTTCTTCGTCGCGTTCCGTATCCCCAACATGCTCCGCGAGATCATCGGCGAAGGCGCGATGTCGTCGGCGGTGATCCCCGTTTACGCCGAGGTGTCTCACCAGCGTGCCGAGGCGCAGGCCCGGGCGTTCGTCGGCCGCGTCGTCGGGACCTTCACGCTGATCCTGACGGGGATTACCGCGCTCGGCATGCTGGCGTCCCCGTGGCTCGTGCGCCTCCTGGCGGCCCCGTTCGAGGCCGACCCGGCGAAGTTCGCGCTGACGGTCCTGCTGAACCGCTGGATCTTCCCGTACATCCTGCTCGTCTCGCTCGCGGCGCTGTGTCAGGCGCTGCTGAACGCACACCACCGATTCGCGGCCGCCGCGGCCGCGCCGATCCTGCTGAACCTTTCCCTGATCCTCGCCGCCTGGCTCGTCGCGCCGCGGCTCTCCGAGCCGACCTACGCGCTCGCGGGGGGCGTGCTCGTGGGCGGGGCCCTCCAGATCGCCGTCCAGATTCCGCAGCTGCGTCGGCTGAAGGCGGTCGGTCGCCCGGCGCTCGGGTGGAGCGACCCGGCGGTGCGCTCCGTGCTGCTGCTGATGGCCCCGCGCCTGCTCGCCTACGGCATCAACAGCGTGAACACGGTCGTCGCGACGCGTTTTGCCGCGAGCCTCGGCGACTCGAGCGTCTCACACCTCTACTACGCGAACCGGCTCAAAGAGCTGGTCCTCGGCGGCTTCGCGGTTTCCGTCGCCACCGCGATCCTGCCGACGCTTTCGAAGCAGGCCCTCGCGCCGGATCGGGGTCCGTTCAAGGACCACCTGGCGTTCGCCCTGCGGCTCATCGCCTTCGTGACGGTCCCCGCGAGCGTGGGGCTCGTGGCGCTCCAGGTGCCGATCGTGCGCGTCCTCTTCGAGGGCGGCCGCTTCGACGCCTCCGACACGCGGGCGACGGCGGGGGCCCTCGCCACGCTGTCGCTCGGACTCTTCTTCTTCGCCGCGGTCCGGATCGTCGTGCCCGCGTTTTACGCGCTGAAGTCGACGGCGCTCCCGGTCCTGGCCGCGCTCGCCGACGCGGTGGTCTTCGTGACGCTGTGCGCGTTGCTGACGAAACCTCTCGGACTGCCGGGGATCGGTGCGGCGAGCTCGGCTGCCGCGGCGGTCAACGTGTCGGTCCTGGTTCTCGTGCTGCGGCGCCGGGAGGGCCGGCTCCGCGGCCGGGCGCTCGCGTTCTCGCTCGTGCGGATCGTCGGCGCCTCGGCCGCGATGGGGGCGCTCCTCTGGGGGGCCGGCCGCCTCGTGCCGGAGGCGTCGTACCGCGGCTGGCACGGCGCCGGGCTCCTCTTTCTCGTCATCGGGGCCGCGACGGCGGTCTACTGGCTCGCGGCGCACCTGCTCGGCTCGCCGGAGCCGGGCGAGCTCAAGCGTCTGGCGAGTCGGCGGCGAGCCGCTTGAGGGCCGTCGTCCAGCGCGTGCGGCGCGCGTCGGTTCGGGTCGGCGGGGAGACCGTCGGCGCGATCGAGCGGGGACTCCTCGTTCTGCTCGGCGCCGAGACGGGCGACACCTCCGCGGCGGCCGACGAGATCGCCCGGAAAGTCGCCGGGCTGCGCGTCTTCGACGACGCGGCGGGGAAGATGAACCTGGCGCTCGCCGACGTGGGGGGCGCCGTCCTCGCGGTCTCTCAGTTCACGCTGGCGGCCGACCTCTCGCGCGGGCGGCGGCCGGGGTTCGAGAGGGCCCTGCGGGGGCCGGACGCGGAACCCCTCTACGAGCGGTTCATCGCGGCTCTGCGCGACGCGGGCGTTCGCGTCGAGACCGGCCGCTTCGGCGCCGCCATGGACGTCGAGCTCGTCAACGAAGGGCCTGCGACGTTCCTGATCGAGGTGTCTCCGGTAAATCCGGGTTCCGGATCGGCGTCAGGCTGAAACAGACGAGGAAGACGCCGACGCAGAGGAGCGCGACGAGCCGGCGCCCGAAGTCGAGCGGCTCGTCGTCGTCGTCGACGGGTGGGTGCGACAGACCCATGATGAAGGTCATCAGGAGCGGCAGGACGATCCAGACGAGCGAGCTCGTGACGCCGGCGACGAGGCAGAGCCCCAGGATCACCAGCGAAATGCGGGGCTGAAGTTTCCCGGCCGCGGCGCGCAGCACGTGGCCGCCGTCGAGCTGCCCGATCGGAAGCAGGTTCAGGCAAGTCACGAGGAGTCCGAACCAGGCCGCCATGAACGTCGGGTGCTCGTGCACCGTCGCGCTCGTGTAGGGCCCGACGTGCATCCAGTGCTGGGCCCAGCGCACGATCATCGGATAGTCGAAGAGCGTCGTGTCGGCCGTCAGCGGTTCGGTCGAAGGGCGCGGGTGCGCGACGCCGTAGAGGAGAAACGGCAGCGCGGTGACGAAGCCCGCGAGCGGCCCGGCGGCGCCGACGTCCACGAGCTGCTTCTTGGTCCGGATGGGCTCCTTGATCTGGATGACCGCGCCGAACGTCCCGGCCGGGACCAGGAACGGCGGGATCAGGAAAGGCGACGGGATGAAGTACGGCAGCGTCGCCGCGATGCCGTAGCGCCGGCACATCAGGTAGTGGCCGAGCTCGTGCACGCCGAGGATGGTCAGCAGCGGAATCGAGAAGGCGAAGCCGTCCGAGAAGCGCCCCTTCGCGAGGAACCCGCCCGTCGTCGTGAACGCGAGGCCGCCCGCGAGCGTCGCGGTCACGAACGTCAGGGCGAGAAGCGCCAGGTGAAAGAGCGGGTGCTCGCGTGGGAGCCCCCGGCGGAGCGGCGGTCGCGGCGTCGGGGCGGCCGGATCGGGAGTCGGACCGTCCACTAGGACGGAACGGCGCGCCGCAGCTCGAGGAGCAGACGGGCGAGGGAGCTGCCGAGCGCGCTCGCGGCGATCTCGAGGGCTCGGTGGTCGTCGTCGGAAACGGGCGCGCCGAGGCGATCGGCGTAGAGGAACGCGACCAGACGGTCCTTGATCCGCACCGGGTAGACCGCGCACGAGGCGGCGGCCTTGTCGCCGAGAAGCGCCGCGAGCTTCGGCGGCATCAGGATCCGGGAGAGCGCGCCACGGTGCGGCGAGCCCGAGAGCTTCACGAACGCGAAAATGGAGGGCTCGCCCCAGGGCACGCGGATGCCCGAGACCTGGTCTCGCGTCAGGCCGGAACCGCGGGCGGTCCAGCCGCGAATTCCGTCCTGAGCCGACGTCAGCAGCATCGCGCGCGGGAGGCGTCCGCAGACGGTCTCGAGCGTGGACTCCGCGAGGCGATCGCGCGCCGGCCCCCGCGGATCGGCGGCGGCGGGCTCGGTCTCTTCCCGCTTCGGCGCCCACATCTCGGCGACGGCGGCGTCGTCGGATCCCGCCGGCTTCCACATGCCGTTGGCGAGCTCATCCGGCGTCAGCGGGTGCGGCGGCTCGAAATCGGGGAGAAGGCCCGGTGCGTCGGCGAGCTCGCTCGAGGCATGCTCGGCCGAGAGGAACGGGGCGGCGTAGCTGACCGCCGCCGGCGACGAGTCGCGCGCCGAGCCCGGGGTAATCGGGATGGATCGTCCGCGGAAATTGACGAAGCGCCCCTGCAGCGACGCCGGCTGCGTGGCGCGCGCCCGGTAGAGGCGGCGCTCCTCGTTGCGCTCGAGCTTGTGAAGGACGCCGCGAAACTCGAGCGGGATCGGGCGTCCGTAGAAGAGGTGAAACGCCTGCAGCAGGCGCACCTCGGAGATCACCGCCGGAATCACGGGGCGGCTCGTGACCGCGGACACTTCGTCGACCGCGGCGAGGTTCGAGGGGTTCTTGAAGGCGACGCACACGCCCCGGCCCTCGAGAGCGTACGGAACCGCCGCGAGTCGCACCGCGGCGCGCTCGGGAAGAAGACGGACGACCTGCGGCGGCGCCTTGAGAATGTCCGACCACGACACGTAGTCGCAGCGATGGATCGCCGAGAGCGCCCGCAAGAGATTCTCTTCGCCGAGAAGGTCGCGGTCGAGCAGGATGGTGCCGAGGCGGAACGGCTCGCCGGTGTGTCGTTGAAATCCGAGAGCGCTCTGGACCGCCGTTTCGGACACGACGCCGTCGGCCACGAGAAGCTCGCCGATGCGCGGCATGTCGGGGATTCTACTTTTTTTCGAAACCCTCTACGTTACGGAAGGTCGCGCAGGTCCTTTCCCGGCTTGAAGCGGATCGTGTTGCCGGGAGGGATGGAGACCTCGACGCCGGTCTTGGGGTTGCGGCCGATGCCGCGCTTGCGGCGCTTGACCTGGAAGACGCCGAAGCCGCGCAGTTCGATACGGTCCCCGGCGCCGAGTGCCGACCGCATGGCTTCGATCACCGTCTCGACCGCCGTCGCGGCCTTGGCGCGCGGGATCTGGGCGAGGTCGACCACCCGGTCCACGATGTCCGCTTTGATCATGCTCCCTCCGGGATTGGGAGAATTATATAACCTGCTTTTTCTTCAATCGGATGGAGGCCGCCAGGGCAGCCGCGGCCGCCCCGGCCAGCTCCCGGAGATAGGTCAGGTCGGCCGGACTCGCTCCCTGGGCTCCGGCGCATTCCGCATACAGAAAGGCGACGGTCTTGTCGCGCATGCGCACGGGTTGGACGACGCATTCGCCCGGCCAGCCGCCGAGCGCGGCGGCCAGCGCGTCGTGCCGGGGGAGCGGGGGAAGGGGACCCAGGTAAAAGGCCTGCCCCATCTTGACGTTGAGGAAGACCGAGGGCTCCGACCAGGGGATCTCCAGGTCCCGGATGGCCCGGATGTCGACGCGCTCACCTGCCCCGCTCCATCCGGCGACGCCCTCCGGGCGGGAGGCGAAGACGGCGCTGCGCGCGAACCGCCGGCGGAGCGCTCGAAGGGCCGCGTCGAAGACCCCATCCCGGTCGCGCGCGGCGAGCATCTCGCCGAAGTCGGCGGGCGACGGCATTCCGGAGGGTGGTGCCGGCGCGGTCCCCTCGCCGGACGTCGACGCCGCGCGGCGCCACTGTCCGGGGGCGCTCGGCGCGGCGACAGGCCGTGGAGAGTCCGGCGCGGCGGGCGGGGGCGCGGCATGGTGGTCGGCGCCGGGCATCTCCTCCCACGGGATCGATTCGAGGTGCTCGTCGGTCGCCGGCTCGGCCGGCGGCGGCGGCAGCCCGCCCCAGCCGACCGGAGGCAGGTCCGGCACGGCCCAGCCGGAGGTGGGAGGGGTCTCACCCGTCTCGCGCGGCGGCGGCGGAGGCTCTCCCGGCATCGGCGGCCCGACGGGGGTCGAGAAGTCCGGGGGCGGCGGCAGGGGCTTGCGCACCACGGCCGGCGCAACCGGCCGGGACAACTTTTCGGCCAGGATCGCGAAACGGGGGGTGCGGCGCTCTCCGTAACACTTTTCGAGGGCCTGATAAATGCGCACCTCCGGCGCGACCGCCGGGACGATCTTCTTGCCGGTCACGAAGAACAGCTCGTCGAGAATCCGAAGGTTGGACGGGTCGCGCAACGCGACGCGGACGAACCCTTCGCCGACCTCGACCGGGACCGCGGAGTGGCGGATCGCGAACTTCGCCGGCAGCGCCGCGACGACCGGGCTCGGGACGCCGCCGAGCATCTTCCACGGGATGTAGTCGCAGCCGTGCTGTTCCGCCAGAGCCTTGCCCACGTCGTCTTCCGACACCGAGCCGCGCTCGAGCAGAAGCGTCCCGACGCGTCCGCCGGTGAAACCCTGAACGGCGAGGGCGCGGTGCACGTTCTCTTCGCTGACGGCACCGGCCCGGACCAGAAGCACTCCGAGTCGCGGCATGAACGCTTCGATTATCGCGTACCCGGCGCGGAAACGAGCCGCTCATCGGCGAGAGTGCTTCGCTTTCAACGGCTTCGCCGTCTCTGCGAAGGACGCGCCCCGTGCGGAGGACCGCCGTCCCCGAACGAACGTGCTAAATTGCATTGGTGACGCTGATCTGCGCGGCGCTGCTCGCCGTTCTTCCGCTCGCCGGCCCCTCGGGATCCACCTCCACCGACCCGATCGCCGAAAGCCGGAAGGCTTTCCTGGCGGCGCGCCTGGCCGTCGCCGACGGCCGCTATCAGGAAGCCCTGGCCCTCTACCGGAAGGTCCTGACCGTCCTTCCGAGCGATCCGATCGTGCATCTCGAGTACGCTCAGCTCCTGCGCGACTTGAACGTCGCGGAGGAGGCGACGCGGCAGGCCCGCGACGCCGTGCGCCTCGACCCGGACCTCGCCGAGGCGCGGCGGCTGCTCGGGACCCTCGAGCTCGCCGCCGCGGACAAGGACCCGTCGCGGCTCTCGGCGGCCATCGACGAGCTGGCGGCGGCGCATCGGCTCGCGCCCAACGACACGGGAACGTCTGTCGCGCTGGCCCGGGCACTGCTCGCCGCCGACCGCGCGGCCGAAGCCTCGGCGATCCTCGACGAGCTGCCGGAGCTTTCGGGCCAGCCGGCGATCGAGCGCCTGACCGCGGAGGCGAAGGCGAAGAGCGGGCAGTATCGCGAGGCCGAGGAAATCTACCGCGGCCTGTGGGAAGCCGACCCGGGAGATCGCGAGATCGCGGCGGCCCTGATCGATCTGTACGAAGACGAAGACAAGCTCGACGACGCCCTCGCGGTGCTCGAAACGCTCTCGACCCGCGATCCGGAAAACCCCGCGGTGACCGAGCGCATCGTCCTCGACCTCGCACGGGCGGGGCGCTTCCCGGAAGCCGAGCAGAAGGCGCGACAGCTCGTCGCGAAGCGGCCAGAGAATCGCGGCGGCCAGCGCCTGCTGGCGACCGTTCTCTTCGAGCGGGACAATCCGGTCGAAGGCGAAAAGATCCTCCGCGCCCTGATGGAGGCGGATCCGGACGATCCGACGACGCGGCGGGCGCTCGCCGCGGAGCTCGTCCGCGAGCGGCGCTTCGACGAGGCCCGCGCGATGTACGAGGACCTCCTCAAGCGCTCCGGCGCCGAAGGC
>DATJXB010000026.1:0-43527 GCA_035500755.1 Thermoanaerobaculia bacterium
CTGGGTGCGCTGGGAAATCTTCACCCCGCGCAGCCGCCGCAAGCTGTTCGCGTCGGAGCGCCGCCGCGCCGACAACCAGGAGTGGGCGGTGCAGTTGAACCTGTCCTCCCCCGAGACGATCTGGGCCTGCCCCGCGCGGAAGGAGCGCCACGACGTCGAGACCGTCGTGGCCGTCAATCCGTGACGGCCGCGCCGCTCGTCGAGACCTTCCCGGTGGGGCCGCTCCAGTGCAACTGCACGATCCTCGCCGACCCGGTTTCCCGGCAAGCCGTCGTCATCGACCCGGGCGACGAGCCCGAGCGGATCCTCCGCGCGCTCGAGGCCGCGAAGGTCTCGCCGGTCGCCCTCCTCCACACGCACGCGCACTTCGACCACATCGGCAGCTCCCGCGCGGTCAAGGAGGCGACGGGCGCGCCCATCCGGCTCCACGCCGCCGACCGGCCGCTCTACGACGCGCTGCCGGAGCAGGCCGCCTTCTTCGGGCTCCGGGCGGACGCGCCGCTCTCCCCCGACGCGCCGCTCGTCGAGGGCGAGCTCGTCCGCTTCGGGCCCTACGGCCTGCGCGCCGTCCACACACCCGGGCACACGCCCGGCTCGACCTGTTTCCTCCTCGAGGGCGACGCGCCCGTGCTCTTTTCCGGCGACACGCTCTTTCGCCGCTCGATCGGGCGCACGGACCTCTGGGGCGGCGACACCGACGCGATCCTCGCGTCGATCCGGGAGAAGCTCTTCGCGCTCCCGGGCGACGTGCCGGTCGTCTGCGGCCACGGGCCCGACACGACGGTCGACGAGGAGCGCCGCCTGAACCCGTTTGCCGGCCTCTGACGCCGCCCCGACACCCGTATAATCGCCGTCCATGAGGCTTTCGCTTCCGGAGCAGTCGCAGCTCGTCGCCGCCTTCTGGAAAGACGCCCCGTCGGTCTGCCCGTCGCACGAAGTCCCGATGCGGACCTTCTTCGTGGACCGCGTCTACAAGCCCCAGGTCGTGATGGTCTGCCCCAGGGGCGAGATGTTCCGGTTCGCCCAGAAGCCCAAGCAGATCGAGTTCTCGCGCCCGCACCTGAAGACGATGGTCCGCGACGCGCAGGAGCGCGAGGCGCCGACGTGTCCGCAGGACTTTCAGCCGCTGGTCGTCTACCGCACCCCGGCGGTGTTCCTGCCGCAGGGGTGGGACTACTCCTTCGTCTGCCCGACCTGCCTCTCCTACGGCGAGTGGATCGAGACCGGCCGCGAGGAAGAAGAGGTCACGGCCGCCAAGCCGAAGAAGGAAGCGCCGGCTTTCCACGACGAGACGATCCCGCTGCCCAGGCGGATGGAGATGGCCAGGGACGGCAACCTCGCCCTGAAGCTCTACGCCGCCATGGCGCAGACCGACTGCACGGCCTGCGGCTACGACTGCGAGGGCTACGCGGCCGCCCTGGCTTCCGGCAAGGAGAAGGACCCCAACCTCTGCGTGCCCGGCAAGGAAGAGACGGCGAAGATCGTCAAGGACCTCCTGAAGGGCACCGGCCTCCCCGCGGCCTCCGGGTAGGAAACCGCTAGCGCGATGCCCCGGAGGCGGGGGCGGCCGCGGACGCTTCCGCCGCGCGCCTCTCCGCCGGACGGATCGGCAGGGCGAAGGTGAACCGGCTCCCCTGGCCGACGACACTCGAGGCCCAGATCGAGCCGCCGTGCAGCTCGACCAGCGAGCGCGCCAGCGCGAGCCCGATCCCCATGCCGGCGTGTCCCCGGGTGGCCGACCCGTCCACCTGGCGGAAGCGCTCGAAGACGTGCGGCAGCTCGCTTTCCGGGATCCCGATGCCGTCGTCCTCGACGCTGACGAGGTAGCGCTCGGGCTCGCGCTCGAGACGCACGACGACGCGCCCGTGCTGCGGCGTGAACTGGATGGCGTTGGCGAGGAGGTTCCACAGGATCTGCTGCAGCCGGAGCGGGTCGGCGCGGACGGGCGGCATTGGTTCCGGCAGCGGGGCGAGGATCATCACCACGCCTCGCGCCTCCGCCATCAGCCGCACCGTTTCGACGGAGCGCTGGAGCACTTCCGAGAGCGACACGGGCTTCAGGTCCAGCTGCAGCGCGCCGCGCTCCAGACGCGCGAGGTCGAGCAGGTCGTCGATCAGGGCGAGGAGGACGCGGGCGGACTGGCGGATCTGGCGGAGGCCGCGACGCAGGGTCTTTTCGTCGAGCGCCTCCTCTTCCTCGAAGAGGTCGGTCCAGCCGACGATGGCCGTCAGCGGTGTGCGCAGCTCGTGATTGACGTTCTGCAGGAAGTGATCCTTCAGCCGGCTGGCGTGGCGCAGCTCGTCCACCGTCGAGACGAGCGTGCCGTAGAGCCGCGCGTTTCGGAGCAGCAGGGACGCGAGATCGGCAAACGACGTGACGCCGTCGACTTCCTCCTGGCCGAAACCACCGACACGGTTCACCGCCGCCGCGACACCGAGGGTCTCCTCCTCGGTCTTCAGCGGCGCGAACACCGCGTTGTGCGCGCCGAGCGCCTTCTGGAGCTCCCGGTTGGTGTAGGGATCCCGGTCGAGGTCGTTGGCGCAGTAGGCCTCGCCGGTCCGGAACACGAGCCCGGCGATCGAGCGCGTGTCGACGGAGACCTTCAGCTTTTCGGCGAGCTCGGACGGCAGGTTCCAGGCCGGGAGCGCCGCCTCGAGACGGTTGGTGTGCCGGTCGTAGAGGTGGAACCAGACGCGCTCGGCTCCCGTGAAGGCCGCGATCGCCTGGGTCGAGCGCGCGAGGACCTCGGCGACGTCGGTCATCCGGTAGGCGGACCGCGAGAACTGGTGGAGACGGCGCAGCGTCTCGACGCGCCGCGACACCCGCTTTCCCATCGCGTCGATCGCCGCCCCGAGGCGCGCGATCTCGTCGCCTCCGGCGGGCACGGCGACCTCGACCGGCCGTCCGCGGCCGATCTCCTCGGCGGCGCGCACGAGCCCGCCGACCGGCGCCGAGAGGCGCCGGGACACGAAGCCGACGAGCGCGAGCACGGCGAGCGACAGGACGGCGAAGAGCAGGAACACGTCGCGCTTCAGGTCGGAGTAGGAGGCCGGCGGGAACGCGCGGACGGCGTCGGCCCGGATCGTGGCCAGCGCCTCCTCCGACAGTCCCTCGAAGAGGACCCAGCCGGTCTCCGGCGCCCGCGCGGAGACGACCCGCAGGGTCTTGCCGTCGACGTCGTACTCGGCCTCGCTGCGAGGCTGGTGCAGCGCCCGCAGGGCGAGCTTCTTCAACTCCGGAGAGGGAGCGTCCGAGAGCACGGTGCCGCCGACGCCGCCCCATCCGAGCACGGCCGCCGCCCGCGGCGTCATCGAGAGGGCATGCCCCGCGCCGTCCGTCGCGAACCAGAAGTCTCCGACCGGCTCCCACGCCTCGAAGGACTCGGCCACGTATCGGCGCGGGTCGACGTCGAGCGAGACGCCACCGACCAGACGCCCGGCCGCGTTGCGCACCGGCACCATCACGGAAGTCAGGCGCTGATCCTCCCGGCTGACCATGGGGCCGGCGTAGAGACCGGTCCAGACCGCGGCGTCGCCGTCGGCCGGACGCGCCTCCGGAAACTTGGCGACATGGTTGAACACGAACCGCTCGAGCTCGCCTCCGGACTCGCGGTTCGCGCGGTGGAACTCGAGCCAGGGCGAGAGTCGCGCCGCCCCCGAGGCCGTCCACACGCCGACGCCGCGGATCGCCGGCCGGCGGGTCCGCAGCTCGGCCATGAGCGGGGCGAGGGGCCGCAGCCGCATCGCGTCGCGGCGGGCCAGGCCCGGGTCGTCCGCGCGGGCCGAGACGAGGGCGACCGACTCGTCCTCGGGGATCTCCGTCCACAGGTGTCCGTCGCGGTCGGCCGTCAGACGCGACGGCTCCCCCGGCACCTCGCGGGGGTCGTTCAGCGCCAGCGCGGCCGACGCGGCCAGAGCCCACGCGGCCTCCTCCGGCGCCCGCGCGCGGCGATCCAGCCACTCGGCGCGGAAACCCGCGTCCTGCGCCATGCGCATCTGAAACTCCGAGACACGGACGGCGGCGACCTGCTCGGCCGAGGCCGTCTGGAGCGCGGTCAGCCGCTTCGCGATCAGGAAGACGAGCAGCGCGCCGGGCAGCAGGAACGCGAGGAAGAACCCGACGAGGAGCCGCGCCGCGATGCTCGCGCGCGGATCGAGGCGCCGCCAGAGCCGTTCGAATGGGACGGGGGTCACTGACGGATTTTAACGCCGCCCCTGGCTCCCTCTCCGGCTACTCGTACCTCAACGCTTCGATCGGGTCGAGGAGGGACGCTTTGCGCGCCGGGTAGAAGCCGAAGAAGATCCCGATGGCGGCCGAAAACCCGAAGGCGAGGCCGATCGCCTCGGGCGCCAGCATGATCGGCCAGTGCGCCTTCCAGGCGAGGAACCGGGACGCGCCGACGCCCAGGGCGATGCCGATCGCGCCGCCCGCGATCGAGAGCGCCAGCGCCTCGATGAGGAACTGCGTGAGGATGTCGCGTCCCTTGGCGCCGATCGCCATGCGGATCCCGATCTCGCGCGTGCGCTCCGTCACCGAGACCAGCATGATGTTCATGATCCCGATCCCGCCGACCAGGAGCGAGATCGACGCCGCGGACGCGAGCAGCACCGACAGCGTCCGCGAGGTTTCGTCGGCCGTCTGCGCGATCTCCTGTTGCGAGCGGATCATGAAGTCGGAATCCTGCCCGGGCTGGAGCCGGTGCCGCTGGCGCAGGAGCGCCTCGATCTGCTTCTGCGCCTCCGGCACCGCGTTCTGCGAGACCGCCGAGGCCATGAACATGTCGATTTTCGTCGTGCCCTTCAGGAGGCGCATGACGGTCGTGTAGGGCGCGATGACGACGTCGTCCTGGTCCTGACCCATCGTGTTCCCACCCTTGGTCTCGAGGACGCCGACGACCCGGAACGGGAAGTTCTTGATGCGCACGGTCTGACCCACGGGATCCTGGCCCTCGAAGAGCGCGTCCGCCACGGTCGAGCCGAGGAGGCAGACTTTGGCCGCGGCGCGGACCTCCGAGTCGCCGAACATCGCGCCCTTGTCGACGTTCCAGGACCGGACGAACGGCCATTCGACGCCGACGCCCTGGATGCTGGTGCCCCAGTTCAGGTTCCCGGCCACGACCTGCGCCGCCGATCGCGACACCGGCGTCACGTAGGCGACGGCCGGGCACTCCGCGCCGACCGCGGCGACGTCGTCCTCGGTGATCGTCGACTGGCCCGTGAAGATGCGCGCCCCCGACTGCGTGGCGACCCCGGGGAAGATCATCAGGAAGTTGGTTCCGAGCGCCGAGATCTGGGCCTGGATCGCCGCCTGCGAGCCCTGGCCGACGCCGATCATCGCGATCACGCAGGCGACGCCGATGATGATGCCGAGCGCCGTCAGGATCGACCGCAGCTTGTTGCGCGCGATCGCCTTCAGCCCGACCTTCAGGATCGTCAGGAGCTTCAACATCTCAGGCCTTCGCGGCGACCACCCGGCGGCGGGACACGGGCGTGTCCTCGACCAGCCGGCCGTCGCGGAAGCCGACCACGCGGCGCGCGTGCTCGGCGATGTCCGCCTCGTGGGTGATGAGAACGACCGTCTTGCCCTCGTCGTTCAGCTTCTGGAAGACGCCCATCACCTCTTCGGACGTCTTCGTGTCGAGGTTGCCCGTCGGTTCGTCGGCGAGGATCAGCTTCGGGTCGTTGATGAGCGCCCGCGCGATCGCGACGCGCTGCTGCTGCCCGCCCGAGAGCTGGCTCGGCTGATGGTCGTGCCGGTTGGCGAGCCCCACGATCTCGAGACACCGCATCGCCTTTTCGCGCCGGTGCTCCGCGCGATGCCCGTCCGACGAGTAGATCAGCGGCAGCTCGACGTTGTCGAGCGCGGACGTCCGGGCGAGCAGGTTGAACGACTGGAAGACGAACCCGATCTTTCCGTTGCGGATCTCGGCGCGGTCGTCGCGGTCGAGCCCGGACACGTCGACGCCGTCGAGGTAGTACTTGCCCGAGGTCGGCCGGTCGAGACAGCCGACGATGTTCATGAAGGTGCTCTTCCCCGAGCCCGAGGGCCCCATGACGGCCACGAACTCGCCGGGAGCGATCGACAGCGAGACGCCATCGAGCGCCCGCACCTCGACCTCGCCCATCTGGTAGACCCGGACGAGATTCTCGATGCGGATGACGTCCAACGTCAGAATCTCCGGCCGCCCGGTCCGCCGCCGGCGCCCGGCGGGCGCGCGCTCGAGGCATCGGCCTTCGTGGTGACGAGCCCCACGACGATCGTGTCTCCGGCCTTCAGGTCGCCCGACACGATCTGGGTGAAACGGCCGTCCGTGATGCCGGCGCGGATCTCGACGGCCTTGGGCTCGCCGCCGGGACCGAGCGTGTAGACCGTCTGCCCCGCTTTTCGCGCCGCCTTTCCGCCCGCCGCCGAGCGGTCGAACTGCTGCGCCGCGCCGGCCGGGCCGACGCCGGGGCCGCGGGCCGCGCGCTCGTCCGACGACGCCCGCGCGGCCGGCGTCCGCACCGGGGTGGGCGCGCCTTCCTTCTCCTCGGGGCGGAAACGCAGGGCGGCATT
Organism: Thermoanaerobaculia bacterium; assembly: GCA_035500755.1. Lineage (GTDB taxonomy): Bacteria > Acidobacteriota > Thermoanaerobaculia > UBA5066 > Gp7-AA6 > DAHUXD01. The sequence goes on from DATJXB010000026.1 coordinate 6,556, forward strand.
GGGCACCCGCAGCACGTCCTTGACCGTCGCGACGTCGATCGTCACGTTGGCGGTCATGTTGGGGCGCAGGGCAAGCTCCGGGTTGGGCACGCCGATGATCACCGGGTACGTCACGACGTTCTGATTGACCGTCGCGTTGAGCCGGATCTGCGAGATCGTCCCGCGGAAGACCTGATCGGGGTACGCGTCGACCGTGAAGCGCACCGGCTGGCCCTCCTTGCACATCCCGATGTCGGACTCTGAGACGTCGGCCGACACCTGCATCTTGGTCAGGTCCTGCGCGATCGTGAAGATCGTCGGCGCCTGGAACGACGCCGCGACCGGCTGCCCGACGTCGTACTCACGGTCGACGACGACGCCGTCGATGGGCGCGATGATCTTGCTGTTGCGCAGGTCCGTCTCGGACTGCGCCAGCGCGGCCCTCGCCTGCCCGACGGCGGCCACGGACGAGTCGTAGTTGGCCTGGGCCTGATCGAGATCGGCCTGTGCCGCGAGCTGCTGGTCCCAGAGCGCCTTCTGGCGCCGCAGCGCGATTTGGTTGTTCCGGGCGTCGACCTCGGCCTTCTCGAGCGCCGCCTTGGACTGGTCGACCTTCTCCTGGAACGGCACCGGGTCGAGCTCGGCGAGGAGGTCGCCTTTCTTGACCTGCTTGTTGAAGTCGGCGTGGAGCGCCGCCACGTTCCCCGACACGACGCTGCCGACCTTGACCGTGATGACGGCCGACAACGTCCCGGTCGCGGTGACCGTCTGGGTGACGCCGCCCTTGTCCACGACCGCGGTGCGGTACTTCGGCTCCGGCGTCTTGCGGCTGCGCAGGAACGCCGCGACCCCGACGACCGCCGCTATCGCGAGCACGACCCCGATGAGCTTTTTCATCCTGCTCCGTCCAACCGCCGCAGGCCGCGGCGTCTTCCTTACGTGACCCTTTAACGGGACTCGACCGGAAGAGATTACACGGGGCTAAACCGCGGCAAGCGAAAAGGGCCCCCGGCGGGGGCCCTGGAAAGACGGGTGGGACGGGCTCTTACAGGTTCCGGTCGATCAGCTTGACGAACTCGCTCCGGGGCAGCGCGCCGAGAGCCCGGTCGGCCACCTGGCCGTTCTTGAACACGATGAAGGTCGGGATCGAGGTGATCTGGTACCGCATCGCGACCTCGGTGGATTCGTCGACGTTGATCTTGGCGACCTGCAGCTTGCCGGCGTATTGATTGGCCAGGTCGTCCACGATCGGGGCGACCGACCGGCAGGGACCGCACCAGGGCGCCCAGAAATCCACCAGCACCGGCACCGAGCTCTTCAGGATGTCGCCGTCGAAGCTCGAGTCCGAGACTTCCTTCACGTTGGGGTTAGCCATCAACAAAACTCCTTCACGCCCTATATATGCCGCGGCGCGGCTCCTGGATTCGCGGCGTGGGGATCTTAGCAAACCCGCCCGCCGGAGACCCTAGTGCTCGTGGGCGTGGACCCGGCCGCGCACGTGCGCGAGCCCTTCGCGCAGGAACCACGGCACCATGAGCAGCGACAGCGCCGGGTCGACCCAGCCGGGCGCGGAGAAAAGTCCCGCCACCATCGCCACCAGCGTCAGCGCCGAGTCGACCGAGCAGGCGATCGACTCCTTGGCTTCCGCCGCCAGTCCCCGGCTTCCGAGCCGCCGGCTGGTTTTCAGCTTGAAGTACCCGACGAGGGGCATCCCGAAAGTCGCAAAGAGGGTCAGAAAGAAACCGAGCGGGCTCGGCGCGACGTGGGATCCGCGGACGAGCTCGGCGAGGCCGCGCACGAGCGTGTACGACGCGAGAAGGAGAAACGAGACGCCGATCCAGCGGGCGAGCACGTGGTCGCGCCGCGCGTGGTCCTCTTCGTCGTCGGCCAGGTGGCGCAGGTGGCGGACCGCGAGGAACGCGGCGCCGCCCTCGATCACACTTTCGAGGCCGAACGCGAGCAGGGCGAGGCTGCCGGTCCGGATCGACTCGAACAGCGCGAGCCCCCCTTCTCCGAACACGTGGAGGAAGGTCAGGCCCAGGAGCCAGTGCATCCGCTTCCGGAGGACGGCGCTCTCCTCGGGGCGGTTGCCGGCGGCGGGGTGAGGGCTTTCCATGGCTCGGCGCATTCTACGCGGCGCGAGGCGGCCCCCTTCGAGCGGTCTCCGCGGCCAAAAAGGCGGCCGGCGCCTGGCAGGCGCCGGCCGAAAGGAGGACTCTCCGCCGGGCTAGAAGTTGACGACCGCCTGGCCCACGAACCGTCGAGGCGGAAGGACGTGGGTTCCGCCGAAGACCGAGAGGATGTTGTAGACGCCCTTCGTGTCGAAGGCGTTGAGGATCATGAATTGCAGCTGGAGCGGGAGCCGAACTTTCGAGAGGTCGTAGCCGATCTGAAAATCGCAGATCGTGTGCGGTTTGATCCGATTCGGGTCCAGATCGGTGCCGCTGTTGACCTGGATGTAGGGAATGGCGAACGCGTTGTCGGGATCGCCGACGAGGTCGGCGGGGCTCGCGTCGGTGACGAGCCCGGAGTCGTAGCGCACGTTCGCCCCGAACCAGAGCCCCGTCTTGGCGACGTCGTAGTAGACGCTCGCCTGGATCTGCAGCTTCTGGTCGTGGTCGATGATGAAGGGTCCGCCCGTGATCGCGTCGATGGACTCCTGGTCGAGGAAGAGGCCGCCCGCCGGCGGCGGGACGTAGATCGCGTGAACGTGGCCCGCCGACACGAACCCGCGGAAGCCGTCGATCGGCGCGAGGTCGAGCCGCAGGTCCCAGCCCTGGTACGAGCCGCTCGCGAACGAGATCGGAAAGACGATGCCGGTGGTCAGAAACTGGTCCTGATCTCCCGCGTTCTTGCTGTTTCGCCACCAGTAGTCGAAGTCGAGGCGCAGCTTCGAGCCCAGGGCCTGCTGGATGCCGACGGTCCATGCCGTCTGCCTCTCGGAATTGACCGGCAGGACTCCTCCGCCGAGCGCACGCGAATCCTGGACGGCGGGCGGCACGATCGCGGCTGCCGCCGCGGATGACGAGAGAAGGATGTTCTCGAACTCCGGTGTGTAGAGGATCCGGCTGTACGTCCCGCGCAGCACCGAGCCCGTTTGCTCGACGTAGTAAGCGAGCCCCAGGCGGGGCGACCACTGAACGTTGGTGACCGGCAGGTTGTTGTTCTCGTACCGGACGCCGATGTTGGCCGTCAGGTTCTTCCATCGGATCGTGTCCTGCACGTACGCCGCGTAGTACTTGTCGGTGCTGCTGTCCTGGAACACGAACGGAACCCCGCCCCGGGTCAGGTCGTAGGGAGCGATGTTGGGGTTGTAATCCGGGGATGAGGGATCGTTGAAGTTCGGGTCCGTGATCGCGAAGCGGAAGAACTCCTGCATGGGATACGCCTTGAAGACGCCGCCCACTTTGATCTCGTGGATCCCGGTCGACCAGGTGAAGGACGGGGTGATGCCGAAGTTGTTGAGGGATCGGTTGGAGTCGGCCGTGATCGGCGTGTCGCCGGCGGAGGGATAGAGCGTGAACCGGGCCAGCCGCGCGTAGGCCGTCACGTCCAGGACCATCCCGGAGTTCAGGACATTCTGCCAGCCGAGGTTGTAGTTCTGGTCGTACGTCTCCACCCGCTGCGCCTGCCCGTTGGCTTCCGAGGTGTACGTGTTGGGAACGTCGCGATCCGTGCGGCCGAGCAGCGCCGAGAGCCGAAACGCGTTGGAGAAGCCCGGCGACGCGGAATCGAGGCGGATGAACGCCCGCTGCGTGTTGCCGGAATCGTTCAGGTAGTCCGGATTGGGCGCGTCGGCGAAATGGTCCGACCCGGCGGCGTTGACCGTCGCGAAGACGCCGAAGCTCTGCGTGCCGCCGCCCATCGAGAACCCGCCCTGGTAGGTGTCGAACGTGCCGTAGGTCCCGGTGACGTCGCCCTTGAAAGGCGCGCCGAGCCCGGATTTCGTCGACATGTTGATGACGGCGCCGATCTTTTCGCCGAATTCGGCGGGAACGTTGCCGTAGATGACCTCCATCGACTGGGCGATCCCGGGATCGATCGAGTTCGAGAACGTCACGCCCGTCTGGTCCGCGATCGTCTGGCCGTCGATGACGTACTCGCTCTGGCTGTGCGCCCCCTGGAAGTGGTATCGCCCGTTCTCGTCCATCGCGAAGCCCGGCGTGGAGGTCACGATCTCCTCCATCGCCCGCATCGGGATGGCCGCCGGCGCTCTCTGAATGAACGACTTGTCGATATCGACGTGGGACGTGGTCACGTCGGTCTCGAGCTGCGCCGCCGTGGGCTCGCCGATGACGCTGACGGACTCGCTGACGGCCGGGATCTCGAGCTTGATCTCGAGGTCCTGGGGAATCGAGGTCCGGACCTCGAGTCTCTGGTGGACAGGCTTGAACCCCTGCACTTCCACGTGGAGCTCGTACGGGTTGAAGGGGACGTTGAAGAAGTGAAACGTCCCGTCCTTGCCGCTCGTCGTGTCGGCCTTGAAACCGCTGATGTCGTTGCGGAGCTGGAGCAGGACGGCGGCCAGAGGCTTGCCGTCGGGTCCGAGAACGCGGCCCTGGAGGATCCCCGAAGTTCCGGCGGCGCTCAGGAACGCGGCCGGGCCGAGCACCAGCCAAACCGAGACCACCGACGCGAATAGACGCAATGGCGATTTCGCCATGATGCCGCTCTCCTCTCGAATGGGACGGGATCCGGCGCGCAGGCGCCGTCCGCCCCCGGGCCAGGAGGCGAAGCCCGTCGTTGATCGATGCGGGGTTAGAGGAGAGCGGGAGGAGCGCGAGAGCCGTTGCCGAGGGCGGATTCACAAAGGCGCGCGACCGCGAGCCTTTCGACGAAGTAGCGTTCGGTGGCCTGGCGTGTTTCCCGTTGAAATTCGGCGGCAAGGCCGGGCAGCCGGTGCCCCTGGCAGGCCAGGCACGGGTCGTCCTTGACGCGCGTGCCGCTGTGCCAGTGGGCGTCCCTGGACAAGGGGCTGTGTCCGGAAAGGACACGCTCCTCCGGGGCGAGGGAGCCCGGACCGGAGCTGGCCAGATCCTCGTGGTGGTGCAGCGCCGCGAACGCGACCGTCGCCGAGAGGAGCAGCGCGGAAGAGAACCTGCGTGCGATCAAGCCGGAGGCAGGTTACGGCCCAGGGGGCACCGCGTCAAGGGGTCCGGGGACCGCCGCGGAATAGAATGCGGACCGAGAGCCCTGAAACGACGATGATCGACCGCCTGCGTTCCGCGGCCCCGGCGCGGGCCGCGCTCTGCGCGGCGGCGCTGCTGTCCATCGCCGCGTCGTTCGGCCTGCATCCCGAGCCAGCGGGCGGGCTCGCCCCGGCTTCCGCCACGGGCATCGCCTCCAGCGTCGGCCTCGCGGCGCCTTCGCACGGCTGCATCGCCTGCTTGAGCGGCGGCTCCGCCCTCGTCGCGACCGCCTCCCTGCTTTCGCCCGGCACGGAATCCGTCGCGGTCTCGCCCGCGGCGATGTATGCCCCGCCCGCCCGATTTGCCGTCCGGCTCGCCGAGGGCCGGGCTCCTCCTGCCGCCGCGTCGTATTGAGCGGGGCGCGCGCGTCCGCGCGCCCTTCACGACACGGTCATTCGGCAGGAGGACTCGTGACGCATCGCCAGATTTCCTATTTCGCCGGCGCGTGGCTCGCCGCCGCGGCGGCGCTCGCGCAGGACGCGCCGGCGCCGACCTCGACGCCGCCGCCCGAGCCCGCGACGACCCCGGTCCCATCGACGACGCCCGTCCCCGCGCCCGCCCCGGAGCCGCCGGCGCCCGCGGTCGCGCCGTCGGGAGGGTCGGCGGTCAACCCCACGTTTTTCAACCCGGCGATCGCCGTCATCGGCAACTTCCTCGCCTCGGTCGGGCACAACCCGGTCCAGCCGTCACCCGCGTTCCAGGTCGAGGAGTCGGAAATCTCGTTCCAGGCCGTCGTCGACCCGTACGCGCGCGCGGATCTCTTTCTCTCCTTCACCAACGACGGCGTCGAAGTCGAGGAAGGCTACGTGACGTTCCTGACGCTGCCGTGGGACATGCAGGCCAAGGCCGGCAAGTTCAAGGTCCAGTTCGGCAAGATCAACACCCTGCACCTGCACGTGCTGCCCTGGGCGGACGAGCCGCTGCCGTACCAGAACCTCCTCTTCCAGGAGCAGGGCGACACGTGGGCCGCGGAGGGCATCTCCCTCTCGAAGCTGATCGAGCTCCCGGGCGATACGTTCTCCGAGGTCTACGGTCAGGTCCTCGACAACTCGACGGGCGTGGACCTTTTCACGTCTCCCAACAAGGGCGACCTGACCTACAACGGGCAGTACCGGATCTTTCGCGACTTGGGCGACGACAGCAACGTCGAGGCGTCGTTCAGCTACGCCTACGGCCACAACGGCACCACCCCGACCGACACCACGAACCTGCAGAACGCCGCGCTGGTCTACCGCTGGAAGCCGCTGCAGGGGCGCCCGTACCGCTCGCTCATCATCCGCAGCGAGTACTTCTGGAGCAACCGCGAGCAGCCGAACGGCCTGCAGAAGGCGCAGGGGTTCTTCGCCGGCGCGGACTGGCAGCTCGCCCGCCAGTGGTACACGGGCGTGCGCTACGAATTCTCGGACCGGGCCAACGACGCCGCGATGCGCGACAAGGGTTACGCCGCGACGCTGACGTTCATGCCGAGCGAGTTCTCGGTCATCCGCGGCGAATTCCGCCAGCGCGTCTACGCGCCGGGCATCAAAGCCAACGAAGGGTTTCTCCAGATCCAGTTCGCCATCGGCGCCCACGGCGCCCACCCGTTCTGAGCAAGAGAGGAAACGCCATGAGAAAGCTGCTGCTGATTCTCGGGACGCTCCTGCTGGCCCGTCCGACGTTCGCGACCGTGAAGGTGGTGACGAGCGTGCAGGACTTCGCGTCGATCGCCGACGCGGTGGGCGGCAAGCGCGTCGAGACTTTCGCCCTCGCGAAGGGCTATCAGGATCCCCACTTCGTGGACCCGAAGCCCTCCTTCGTCCTGAAGCTGTCGAAGGCGGATCTTCTGATCGTCGCCGGCCTGGAGCTCGAGATCGGCTACCTGCCGCCGCTGATCGACCAGAGCCGCAACGACCGGATCCACCCCGGAGCGCCCGGATACCTCGACGCCTCCACCGGTTGCGACATCCTGGAACGCCCCACCGGCACGGTGACGCGGGCGATGGGCGACGTGCACCCGTTCGGCAACCCCCACTTCTGGCTCGACCCGGAAAACGGCCGGATCATCGCGCGCGCGATCGCCGCGAAACTGACGGAGCTCGACCCCGCGGGCGCCGCCGAGTACAAGGCCAACCTCGCGGCCTTCGAGGCGAAGCTGACCGAGGGCGAGAAGCGTTGGGACGCCGCGCTCGCGCCTTACGCGGGAACGGAGCTCGTCACGTACCACAACTCCTGGCCGAACTTCCTCAAGCACTTCAGGCTCGTCGCCGCGGGCTACGTCGAGCCCAAGCCCGGCATCCCGCCGTCGCCGTCGCATACGGTCGAGATCATCGACCTGATGAAGGCGAAGAAGATCCCGGTCATCCTCATGGAGCCGTACTTCGACCGGAAGACCCCGGAGCAGATCGCCGAGAAGACCGGCGCGACGCTCCTGATTTTCATTCCGTCGGTCGGCGGCGTGCCCGAGATCAAGGACTACTTCGGCCTCTTCGACTACGACGTCAAGCTCCTCGCCGGCGCGCTGGCGGCGAAGAAAGGCAAGTGACCGTGACGGCCTTCCAGATTCTCCTCCCGGCCTTCGTGGCGAGCCTCATCCTCACCGGGATTCACGCCTACCTGGGCGTCCACGTCGTCGAGCGGGGAGTCATCTTCGTCGACCTGTCGCTCGCCCAGATCGCGGCGCTCGGCACGACCGTCGCCTACCTCGCCGGGTTCGACCTGCACTCGACCACGGCGTACGTCTTCTCCCTCGGCTTCACGTTCCTCGGCGCCGCGATCTTCGCGATGACGCGCGTCCACCGCAAGACGCGCATCCCGCAGGAGGCGATCATCGGCATCGTGTACGCCGTGTCCGCCGCCGTCGCCATCCTCGTCATGTCCAAGGCGACCCAGGAGACCGAGCACCTCAAGGAGATGCTGGTCGGCAACATCCTTTCCGTCTCCTGGCGCGAGCTCGGCAAGACGGCCGTCCTCTACGCGCTCGTCGGCCTGTTCCACTTCACCTTCCGAAGACGATTCCTCCAGATCTCCATGAACGAGCAGGAGGCCGAGCGCCAGGGCATCAACGTCCGGTTCTGGGACTTCCTGTTCTACATGTCCTTCGGATTCGTCGTGACGTCGTCGGTGGCGATCGCCGGCGTGCTCCTGGTCTTCTGCTTCCTCATCGTGCCGTCGGTCACGGCGATGCTCTTCTCCGAGAAGCTCGGCACGCGGCTGGCGATCGGGTGGACGATGGGAGCCCTCGTGTCGGCGGGCGGCGTGGCGCTGTCCTTCCTTCTCGACCTGCCGACCGGGGCGACGATCGTCGCCACGTTCGGCGCCGTCCTCCTCGTCTTCTCCGGCGTCAGGCTCCTGGTGAAGAGGCCCGCGTAGCGGGAGCGCCCGAGGCGGCGCGCCGCTCGAAGTAGGCCCGGCTGGCCGCGATGTCGCGCTGGATCTGGGCCTTCAGGTCCATCATCGAGGGGAACTTGCGCTCCTCGCGGAGCCGGTCGAGGAAGAAGAGGCGCACCTTCTCGCCGTAGACGTCGGCGGAGAAATCGAGGACGAACGTCTCGACCGTCGTCGCGTAGTCCTCGTAGAGGGTCGGGCGCCGTCCGATGTTGGACACGCTCGGGAAGCGGCGGCCGAACGACCGGATCTCGATCTCGGTGACGTAGACGCCGTCGGCGGGCGGCAGCTCGTTCTCGGGCTCGAGGTTGATCGTCGGCACCCCGATCTGGTGGCCGAGCCGGTCGCCGCGGGCGACGAGGCCGTCGAGCTCGTAGTCGCGCCCGAGCATGCCGTTGGCCTCGACGATCGAGCCCCGCTCGAGGGCGCGGCGGATCCGCGTCGACGAGACCGGCGCGCCGCCGACCTCGACCTCGTCGACCGCCGACGCCGAAAAGCCGCACTCCGCCCCGAGACGCGTCAGCAGAGCCAGGTCGCCGCGCTTACCGCGGCCGAACGCGAAGTGCGCGCCGACGAGAACCTCCGAGGCCCCGAGACGGTCGCGCAGCAGCGCTCGAATGAAGTCTTCCGGCTCCGTCAGCGAGAAATCGCGCGTGAACGGGATGACGAGGAGCGCGTCGATTCCCAGGGCCTCGATCGCTTCTTCCTTCTGGCGCAGCGTCTGGATGCGCCGCGGCGCCTGATCGGGGCGCAGCACGACCATCGGATGCGGCTCGAACGTGATCGCAAAGGAGGGCCGCTCGACGGCGCGGGCCCGCGCGACCACGGTCTCGAGGATCTTCCGGTGCCCGAGGTGCACGCCGTCGAAGTTGCCGATGGTCCCGACGCCGCCGCGCGGCAGGTCCGTCGAGCGAAGCGGGTCGCGGACGACTTGCATGGTGGGCTGGGCGATCCGCTGTCGGCGATCAGCCGACCACGGCGCCGGTCACGTCGTAGTCGAAGGTCTCGCCGATCTTCACCCGGACGATCTCCCCCGGCGCGAGCGCGCGATCGGCGGTGTCCGTGAAGAGGAGGCGCCCGTCGATCTCGGGAGCCTGCGACCGCAGCCGCCCCTCGAAGAGATAGTCCGACTCCTCCGACGGCCCCTCGACGATGGCGTCGACCGTCTTTCCGCGCAGCGCCTTCAAACGGCGGCGCGAGATCGGTTTCTGGAGCGAGAGCAGGAAGTCCCGGCGCCGCTCCTTCTCCCCGGCCGGCACCGGATCGCCGAGCGCCTCCGATCCGGAGCCCGGCTCCGGCGAGTACGTGAACGCCCCGACGCTGTCGAGCTCGGCCTCGCGGACGAACTCGACGAGCGCCCGGAACTCCTCCTCCCCTTCGCCCGGGAAGCCCACGATGAAGGTCGTGCGCACCGCCACGTCGGGGACGACCGCGCGCATCCGGCGCAGCAGGGCGAGGTACGCCGCGGCGTCGCCGCCGCGCCGCATCGCCGACAGGATCGGTCGGGCCACGTGCTGGAGCGGGATGTCGACGTAGGGGACGAAACGCGGCTCGCGCGCCATCAGCGCGAGAACCGACTCGTCGAGGGTCTTCGGATACGCATAGAGGAAGCGGATCCACGGAAACGGCGTCTCGGCCAGAAGCGCTTCGACGAGCCGCGCCAGGCCGCCGCGGCCCATCCCGAGATCCTCCCCGTAGCGGGTGGTGTCCTGGGAGATCAGGACGAGCTCGGCGACCCCCTGCGCCGCGAGGCTCTTCGCTTCGGCCACGAGCGACGCGACCGTGCGGCTGCGCTGCTTCCCCCGCATTTGCGGGATCGTGCAGAACGTGCACGGGTTGTCGCACCCCTCCCCGACCTTCAGGTACGCGTAGCCGCGGCGCCTCGACAGGACGCGGGGCGACAGGTCGTCGTAGAGGCGCGTTGCCAGGGGCTTTTCCGTGAAGCGCGGCAGCGTCGGCAGGCCGGCCGCGGCCGCCGGCGCGTTCTCGAGCTCGTCGAGCCCCACGAAGGAATCGACTTCCGGGATCTCGCGCGCGAGCTCCCGGCCGTACTTCTGCACCATGCACCCGGCGACGATCACGCGCTCGATCTCGCCGCGCTTCTTGCGCTCGACCTGCTCGAGGATCGCCTCGACCGACTCCTCTTTCGCCCTGTCGATGAACCCGCAGGTGTTGACGAGGACGACGCGGGCCTCGCCGTCCGGGACGACGTCGTGCCCGGCGCGCTTCAAGTGCCCGAGCATCACCTCGGTGTCCACGAGGTTCTTCGGGCAGCCGAGGGAGACGACCCCGACGGTCGGCAGGTTCTTCGTCGTCATGAGTTCCCGGTCGGGGGTTAAGGATAGATCCGCTTGAGCGTGCGTGGATAGGGAATCGCTTCGCGCAGATGGTGGATCCCGCAGACCCACGCCACGAGCCGCTCGAGCCCCATGCCGAAGCCCGCGTGCGGAAAGGTCCCGTACCGCCGCACGTCGAGGTACCACTCGTACGCCTCGCGCGGGAGCTTGTGCTCCTCGAGGCGCCGCTCGAGGAGGGCGAGGTCGTGGATGCGCTGCGAGCCGCCGATGATCTCTCCGTAGCCCTCCGGGGCGAGCATGTCGAGGCCGAGGACGACCTCGGGGTCCTTCGGGTCGGGCTGCATGTAGAAGGACTTGATGGCCACCGGGAAGCGCGACACGATCATCGGGCGCTCGGAGTCGGCGCACAGCGCCGTCTCCTCGTCGGCCCCGAGGTCGTCGCCGAAGTTCACCGGGAACCCCTTCTTCTGGAGGAAGTGGATGCCCTCGCGGTACGTGATCCGCGGGAACGGCTTCTGGACCTTCTCGAGCCTCGTGACGTCCCGCTCCAGGCGCTTCAAGTCCTCGCCGCACCGCGCGAGCGCCCGCTCGACGAGGAAGACGATGAAGTCTTCGGCGAGCTCGCAGAGCCCCTCGAACTCGAGGAAGGCGACCTCGGGCTCCACCATCCAGAACTCGGTCAGGTGGCGCCGCGTCTTCGACTTCTCGGCCCGGAAGGTCGGCCCGAAACAGTAGACCTTGCCGAAAGCGGCCGCCGCCGGCTCGAGGTAGAGCTGGCCCGACTGCGAGAGGTACGCCTTGTCGCCGAAGTAGTCCGTTTCGAAGAGCGTCGAGGTGCCCTCGACGGAGGAGCCCGTCAGGATCGGCGAGTCGATGCGAACGAACTCCCGCTCGTAGAAGAAGTCCGCGATCGCCTGCTCCATCTCGGACCGCACGCGCAGCACCGCGTGCTGCTGCGAGGAGCGCATCCAGAGGTGGCGCAGGTTCATGAGGAAGTCGACGCCGTGCTCCTTGGGCGAGATCGGGTAGTCCGGCGATGCCCCGAGGATCTCGACGGCGGTCGCGGTCATCTCGTATCCGCCCGGCGCACGCTTGTCTTCGCGCACGACGCCCGTGACGGTCAGCGAGGACTCCTGGGTCGCTTTCTCGGCCGCGTCCCAGACCTCGGGAGCGACCTCGGCGCGGGGCACGACGCACTGCAGGTAGCCCGTCCCGTCGCGGACGATCAGGAACTGGATCTTCCCCGAGGAGCGCTTGTTGTAGAGCCAGCCCCGGACCGTCGCCGAGGCTCCGGTCTTCGAGCCGATCTTCGCAATCGAGGTCGCGTCCATAAAGGGGCGGGATTATACGGGCATTCCCGCCGCCCGAGCCCGCGACGGACCCGGGGAGCGGCGCGCCGCCGCGGTCACGGCCGCGAACGCGGCCGCCTGAACGAGGCGCAGACCCACGGCGAGCCAGGGCGACGGCAGCCAGAGACCGTAGCGGCCGAGACGGACGAGCGCGTCCCAGGGATCGCCGCCGCCCCACCGGAAAAATGGCCCTGGCGCCGTGGGCGACGAAAGACCGGCGTAGTCGGTCAGGAGCGCCCCCTCGGTGACGAAGAGGTCGGCCGCGAAAGCCCCCGCCAGGGCGACCGCGGGCAACCAGCGCCAGCCGCGCCGCACCGAGGAGGTCACGGCAAACCCCACGCCCACGCCGACCCAGATTGGATCGAGGGCGTGCACGTACCAACCGGCGAGACCTGCCGTCCCCGCCGACCGGGGCGCGGCGAGCTCCTGCTGGAGCGCTCCCCAGGACTGGGCGAGCTCGGCCGCCGCGAACGAGGCCGCCGCCGCCGCGAGAAGCGCGAGCCGGCGCCGCGGGATCTGCCGGAGGGAGACGAGGGCCACCCCGCCGAGCAGGAGCCACGGCAGGAGGAACAGCCCGAGCGCGGGCCCACGGAGGAAGTTGAAGTGCGCGCCGCTCGTCCAGATCGCGGAGCCCACGAAGACCTTCGCGTATTGCGGCCAGGGCAATCGAGCGAGGCGGCCGAGCGTTTCGAAAGACAGCGAGGCGCCGCCGCCCGACCAGAGCTCGAACTTGCCGCTCGGCGTGCCGGTGCGCGCCGCGAGGTCGAGCGCCGTCAGCGCGGCGGAGACCGCCGCCGCGCCGCCCACGAAGAGCCGCCGCCCGCGAGAACTGCCGCCCGGCCAGAGAAGCGGCAGCAGGAGCGCCGCGGGCCAGGCGTAGAGCTTCGTCGCGATGGCGATCGCCCAGGCGCCCGCTTCACCGACCCGGCTTCCCCATCCACCGCCCGGCCGGGAGGACAGCAGAACCCCGACCGCGAGCGCCGCGCAGGCCAGCGCGTCGTTGCCGGCGCGTGCGACGAGCGTGATCCACGTCGGCGTCGCGACGAGAAAGAGACCCGCGAGGAATCCCGGAGGCCCCCACAACCCGGCCGCGAAGAGCCCGGTCGCGAGCACCGTCACGACGCCGAGCGGCACGGCCGGAAGGCGCAGCACGAGCAGCTCCCGGAGCTGCGACGTTCCCAGCACCCGGTCGAGCGGGGCCGCGAGCGCGTAGTAGAGCGACGCCTGCTGCGCCTGGTAGTTGGTCGCCACGAAGGCGGCCTTCGCCGCGCGGTCGAGGGGCACGTCGCTCCACCCGAGCGGCCGCGCCGCGAGCGCCTCCGGCCACTTTTCCCGGAGGGTGCCGAAGGCCGGCACGGCTCCGGGGAGGCCGTTGAAGGAACGCGAGAAATAGCCCGCGACCGAGAGTTCGCTGGCCGCCGGTTGATGCCCGGAGACCGCGACGAACGAGACCCGGGCGACGTGAAAGCCTTCGTCGAGCCCGGCGTACGGCGGCATCGCCAGAACCTGCAGCAGGAGGCGCGCGGCGGCCGCCGCGGCGAGCCCCCAGAGCCAGGCCGCGGGCAGCGGCCGGACGGAAAAGGGCGGCTCGTCGACTCTCACGGCCCTTTCTTCGCCCCGCCGACACGGATGCTCCGCGTCACGGAGGTTCGGCCGCCGTCGTTGGCCACGAAGGTCACCGACAGGCGGTGCGGCCCCGGCGCCAGATCGGGGACGTGGAAGGAGAAGCCGCCGTTTTCGGCGTCGGGATAGTCGGGATACAGGGCGCCGAGGCCGGCGCGCCGCGCGGGATGGATCGCGGGCACGGGCGCCCCGCCGTCGGCGGCGACGAGAACCTCGGCGACGCCAGAGTCGTCGAGCGCCCAGCCGAACCCCCAGTCGCCGGGCGAAACGAGCGCGTCCTCCGACGGCGCGTCGAGGCTGCCGAACGGCGGCGACAGCGCGGCCTCCCGCGCGCGCAGGTCCGCCACCGTCGACGCGTAGAGCGAGCGGCCGGCGGCGGAATCCGCGCCGGCGACAACCCGGTCCTTCCACGGCGCCGCCGCGCCGACGAAGACGAAGTCGAGACCGTCGCCGTGCGGAAAGCTCCGGACGAGCTCGAGGCCCCCGGACTCGAGGGCCCGATCGAGCGCGTCGGCGTACGCGAGCGGGCGGATCCCCCGCCCCTCGTGCGCGTGGTACACGAGGATCCCGGCGCCGAGACTTCCCATCTGCGCCCAGACCGTGTCGGGGATGGGCCGTTGCTTCAACGCGACCTCCAGGTCCGTGTACGTCCTCGGGAAGAAGCCCGAGTAGCCGTTCAGGATCGGGCGGCCGTGCTGCGCCTGGCGGAACACGTAGTCGAAGTCGTAGTACAGGCCGAACGGCCACTCGACGACCGCAGCCGGAGCGTCCACCGACGCGAGCCACGCGTACACGGGAGGCGCCGCCGACGGCGTCGGCGTCAGGCCGAGCGGAAAAGCGCGGTACTCGACGAGGAGGAGAAGGAGCGCCGCCGACACGCCGGCGGAACGACCCGCTCGTCCGAAGCGGCGCAGCAGCCGCGACAGTCCCCAGGCCGCGAGCACGGCCAGAGCGAGGTGAAAGAGGACGATCCCGCGCACCGGCGCGCGGATCGCCCGAAAGATGCGCCCGAAGGACTGAAAGAGGAAGCGATAGTACGGGCTGTTCCCGCCGAGCGAGATGACGACGCCGGTCGCCGCGACGGCGAGCAGCAGCGTCAGCCGCGGCGGCCACGGGCCGCGGCGGAGCCAGTCGCCGAGGCTCGCGGAGCGTCCGCGGCCGGGCAGAGCGACCACGAGCCGCGCCAGGACGAGCACCGTCACCCAGACCTGCACGCGCCCGGCGTCGCCGAGCGTCAGCGAGCCCAGACGCAGGCCCGGCCGCGCGAGCGTGCCGAGCCACACGATCGCCGCCGCGGCCGCCAGGACATCGAGCAGGCGGGCGAATTTCCGCCGGCGCGCCGACGGCGGCGCCGGGGCCTCCGCGGCGGACGAACGCCGCGCCGTTGCCGCCGCGACACCGGCAAGAAACAGAGCGACGAATCCGGGGAACAGGTCGCCTTCGGCATGCCGCCACGCGGCCGTCGCGGCGCCGTACAGGCGGTTGGTGCCGCCGGCCGACAGGAAATCGCTCCAGCGCCCCGAAAACGTCAGCATCTCGCCGAAGTAGCGCTTCATGCCGTAGAGCTCTTCGGCGCGGTGGTACGGCAGCGCGAACGGCACGAAGGCGAGCCCTCCGGCGGCCGTCGCCAGGAGCGCGCCCCGCCAGCGGCGCGGGTCGCCGACGCCCTGAAGGACGCTGACGCCGAGGACGACGGCGACGAGCACGCCGCCGAAGAGGGCGTAGTGAACGTTGCAGAGAGCGTTCCAGCCGAAGGCCGCGCCGAGCAGCACGGCGTCGAGCCGGCGCCCTTCCTCGAGGTAGCGCAGGAGGAAAAGAAAGGTGAGGGCCAGAAAGGGCGCCCACTGAAACTGCAGGTGCGGGAGCTGACTGAAACGCCACGGCAGAAAGGCGAAGACGACGCCGGCGACGAGCGAGGCGGCCGGATCGCCCGTCACGCGCCGCGCGAGGGCCCACGCCGCGAGGGCCGACAGGAACATCCCGAGCAGGAGCAGCACGTTGTAATTCGTCAGCGGCGCCGCGCCGGCGGCCAGCAGCGGGAAACCGAACAGCGAAACGCCCCACAGGTTCTCCGAGAACGCGAGGACGTCCCGCGCCGGAAAGAAAAAGTTCAACGCGTAGAGGCGCGCCGGATCGTGCAGCGTCTGGTGGAAGTCCCACTGCAGGATCCGCGTGTTCAGCTTCGCGTCACCGACGTCCGAGATCGCGTCGGAGAGATGAATCGCCTGGGGCCACGTCAGGACCACCGTCACCGCGAAGAAGAAGAGAGCCGCCAGCGCAGTCTCTCGCCCGGGCCGCGGGGACTCCCCGCGCGCGGTCAACGCAGCCGCGCGCGCACGTTGTTGGCGATCGTCAGCGCCTGCTGGAGCCGCTGCATCCGGCGCTGGCGCTTCTGCGTCGCTTCCACGTCTCCCGTCGGCGGCACGTTGCCGCGGATCTCCCGGAGGAGCTTGTCGAGCTCGAAGCCGAAGGTCTGAAAATCGGGCGCCTGGAACTTCTTGAAGGTCAGCTCGGAAGCGATGATGTAGCCGTCGGAGATGTCGCGCACCATCGCGTAGGCAGACCCCCCGATGAAGTTGCTCATGCCTGGCGAAAAGTGTAACCCGGCCGCCGCCGGCGCGTTTGGCGAGCCGCCCCCGTCCGGGATAGCATGCCGCCTTTTGCGGGAGGGACCTTGGCGACCAGAGCGGACTACCTCGATTTCGACACCCTGCTGACCGAGGAGCAGCGGCTCGTGCGGGACACGGTCGGCGACTTCGTGGACGAGAAGGTCCTGCCGATCATCGAGGACGCCGCGTGGGAGGGACGGTTCCCCCGGGAGCTCGTTCCGGGACTCGCCGAGATGCAGGTCTTCGGCTCGACGATCGCCGAGTACGGCCTGCCCGGCCTCGACAACATCGCCTACGGGCTGATCATGCAGGAGCTCGAGCGGGGCGATTCGGGCCTGCGCTCGTTCGTCTCCGTCCAGTCCGGCCTCGTCATGTACCCGATCTACGCCTTCGGCTCGAAGGAGCAGAAGGACAACTGGATCCCGAGGCTCGGCACGGCCGACGCCATCGGCTGCTTCGGGCTGACCGAGCCCGACTTCGGCTCGAACCCGGGCGGCATGCGCACGGTCGCGAAGAAGGACGGCGGCTCCTACGTCCTGAACGGCGCGAAGGCGTGGATCACCAACGGGTCGGTGGCCGACGTCGCCGTCGTCTGGGCCAAGCTCGACGGCGTCGTGCGCGGCTTCCTGGTCGAGAAGGGCACGAAGGGTTTCTCGACGTTCGAGCACAAAGGCAAGATGTCCCTGCGGGCCTCGGTGACCTCCCAGCTCGTCTTCGAGGATTGCCACATCCCCGCCGAGAACATGCTGCCCGGCGTCGAGGGCCTGAAGGGCCCTCTCTCCTGCCTCACGCAGGCGCGCTACGGGATCGCCTGGGGCGCGCTCGGAAGCGCCATGGCCACGTACCAGGCCGCCCTCGACTACTCGAAGAGCCGCAAGCAGTGGAAGGAGCGCCCCATCGCGGCGCACCAGCTCGTCCAGGAGCGCCTGGCCTGGATGATCACCGAGATCACCAAGGGACAGCTGCTGGCCTGGAAGCTCGGGAAGATGAAGGACGACAAGACCATGAAGCCGCACCACGTCTCCATGGCCAAGCGCAACAACGTCTGGGTCGCGCGCGAGTGCGCCAAGCTCGCCCGCGAAACGCTCGGGGCCAACGGCGTCGTCAACGAGTATCCGGTCTTCCGCCACCTCGCCAACATCGAGAGCGTCTACACGTACGAGGGCACCCACGACATCCACACGCTCATCATCGGCGAGGCGGTGACGGGGGTCGCTTCCTACAATCCGCCGATGGAGTGACCCCGCGTTCCGGCGAAAACACGGGCAAATCTCGCCGCTACAGACGCTTGCGCTAAAATAGCGGTCGGTTGGGCATCACCGGAAATCTCAAGACGATGCAGCTCGGGGAGCTGCTGCAATGGCTCTCGCTCGGCTCGAAGACGGGAACCCTCCTGATCGACGGCCACGGAGTCGAGAAGCGCGTGTACTTCCAGGACGGGCGCATCGCCTCCACCTCCTCTTCCGACCAGCGCGAGTACCTCGGGCACTTCCTCGTCTCGCACGGATTCATCACCGAGGAGGAGCTCAAGATGGCCATGGAGGTCCAGGAGGAGTCGCAGATCCTCCTCGGCAAGATTCTCGTGATGATCAACGCCATCGCGGAAGCCGACCTCCTGCGCCTGATGAAGAAGAAGGCCGAGGAGTCGATTTACGACATCTTCCTTTGGACCGAGGGCGACTTCGAGTTCGTCGAAGGCCAGCTCCCCGACCAGAAGATGGTGCCCCTGTCGCTCGACGTGACGGGAATCATCATGGAGGGGATGCGCCGCTACGACGAGTGGCAGGTCATTCGCCAGCGCGTCCCCGACTCGTCCGTCGTCCCCGAGATCCTGAGGCCCCTCGACATGGAGGCGCTCTCGGACCGGCAGAAGCTGATCGTGCCCTACGTCGACGGCCAGCGGACGATCGAGGAGATCGCGCTACACACCCACAACGCCGAGTTCACGGTCTCCAAGCTCATCGCCGAAGGCCTGCGCACCGGCACCATGCGCCTGACCGAGGGCCGCCCGCACGCCGCGGCCTCGCCCGCGCTCGGGCCCGGCGTGTCGGAGGTCGACCACTTCCTGCAGCGCGGCCGCTCCCAGATCAAGGAGGACCCGCAGGCGGCGTACCGGATGTTCAAGGTCGCCCACGAGCTCGACCCGTCCGACGGGCGCGCGGCGGAGTCGCTCCGCGAGGCCGAGCGCGAGATCAAGACCGCGCTCGAGCGCGACGGCGTCTCCGGCGAGAAGGTCCCCGAGCTCGCCGTGTCGCTCCAGAGCCTGACCCAGCGCCCGTTCTCCCCCCAGGAGGGATTCGTGCTGTCCCGGATCAACGGCCAGTGGGACGCCAAGTCGATCATGAAGATCTCGCCGATGAAGGAGCTCGAGGTCCTCATGATCTTCCACAAGTTCCTGAAGGACGGCGTGATCCGCTTCAAGACCCGCTGAATCGGGCGGCCGGCCGCCCGTGTAGAATGGACCCTTCGGAGGAGTAGAGACCGGATGCGCGCCTCTGCGGGCGGGCCTCGGCGTTTCCGCGCTTACCAGGCATCGGTGTGCCTGGCGGGCGCCGTCCTGCTCGCGGGACTCTCTCCCGGGATTCCGTGGGACCGGCTCCCCCAGATCCTCTTCTTCACCGCGCTCGCCGTGCTCGCGTTCCGCCTGCGGGTTCGCTACGGCCACAACTACGTCGGCTTCGAGGCGGCCGCGCTCGTCCCCGCGATCCTCCTGCTCCGCTCCCCGGGCGCCGCGATGCTCGTCTGCGTCGCCGCCGACGGAATCGCGAAGCTCCCGGGCAAGGGCCGCCGCTGGACGCTCTCGAGCGCGTTCGACCTCGCCCAGCTCTCGATCGCCTACGCCGCGGCCGCGCTCTTCGCCGACGCCCTCCACGTCGCCGGAGGCGGCGCGATCGCCGCCGGCGCCCTGGCCGTCGCCGTCCTCCTCGTGTTTTTCCTGGTCAACACGGCGCTCGTCTTCGGGTACCTCGACCTTTCGGGCCTCGCGCCGCGCCGGAAGCTCCCGGAGATCGCCCTCTTCCAGTTCGTCGCCCTGGCGGTGCTCGCGCCCATCGTCATCCTCGAGGTCCTCGTCTACCCCGCCTACGGCCCGGCGGGGTCGCTCCTCGCGTTCTTCCCCGTCGTGCTGGCCTCCGTCGTGATGCGCAACCTCTCCTCCATGGAGCAGCGCGTCGAGGAGGTGTCGCGCCAGAACCGCGAGCTCGACGTGATGCGCGACATTTCGCTGACGTTCGGCGGAAGCGCCCGCGTCGACCGCTACGAGCGCGTCTTCGCCGCCGTGGCCCGCCTGCTGCCGGTCGAAGCGATGGCCATCGTCGAGTGGAGCGGGGGCTCGGACGAGGACTACGTCGTCCACCTCTCCGAAGGCGCCCGGGTCGGCCGGGGCGAAGTCGTCGCGTGGGCGCGGCGCCACCGGATCGACGAGCGCCGCGTCGACCGCTCGACCGATCTCTGCGACGTCTCGAGCGGCGAGGCCCTGGAGCTGCGCCTCGCTCCCGCGTCGGTCTACCAGGCGCGCCTGGCGCTCGCCACCGACGAGATGCACTCGGGCCTCCTCTTCGTCGAGAGCGCGTCGCCGGTCCTTCAGGCTTCCGAGACGGTGACGTCGCTTCGGACGATCGCGGACCATCTGGCCCTCGTCCTGCAGGACCGGGCGCTCCGCTCCCAGATGCAGGACCTCTCCGAGCGCAACCGTGAGCGCGCCGAGACGCTCGACCGCATTCTCGACATCTCCAACGACCTCAAGCGCAGCCGCACGCTCGACGACCTGTTCCCATCGATCGCCGCGGCGGTCGCCCGGAGCCTCGGCTTCCAGCGCGTCGTCCTCTCCCTCTACGACCGGGAGAAGAGCGTGTTCGCCCCGCGCGCGCACTTCGGGATGGACGAGGAGTGGGAAGCGCTCCGTCACGAGCTCGTGCCGGCCGAAGAGATCACCCGGCACTGGAACGACCGCAACCGCGTTTCGAAGTCGTACCACGTGCGCGAGCGCGCCGTTCCCGCGCCGGGAGCCCTCAAGCCGGGGGCGGCGGGACGCGTCCTCGCGGCTGGCGAAGAGGCGTGGGGCCCCAACGAGCTCCTCTGGATCCCCCTCTATTCGGAGGATCGCCTGCTCGGCTGCCTCCGCGTCGACGAGCCGCGCAACGGCCGCTCGCCGTCGGCGGAGACCATCCGGTCGCTCGAGATCTTCGCCAACCAGGCGGTCGCCGCCATCGAGAACGCCCGCTCGTACAACGAAGCACGCGAGCAGTCGATCCGCGACTCGCTGACCGGCGCGTTCAACCACCGCCACTTTCAGGACGTCCTCCAGCGCGAGCTCGGCCGCGCCGAGCGGCTCGGCCGGCCGCTGACCGTGCTGATGCTCGACATCGACGACTTCAAGGCGATCAACGACAAGTTCGGCCACCCGGTCGGCGACGCCGTCCTGCAGGGCATCGTCGCCGAGATCCGCAACGAGGTCCGCGGCGACATGGACCTGCTCGCCCGCTACGGCGGCGACGAGTTCGCGCTGGTTCTCCCGGAGACCCCGGCGGCCGAAGCCGTCGTCGTCGCCGAGCGCGTCCGCCGCCGGATCGACGAGCGGCTCTTCCGGATGCCCGAGTCGCGGCAAGTGCTGCGGGCCACCGTGTCGATCGGCCTGGCGACGTATCCCGACGACTCCCCCGAGAAGCGCGACCTCGTCGAAAGGGCCGACGCCGCGCTCTACCGCGCCAAGCACGGCGGCAAGAACGCGGTCGTCGCGACCTCGGAGCCCGGACCGGGGCAGCTGCCGCTGCTACCCCACTGAGGAAGGTTTCGGGGTCTCACCGACTCACCGCCGGGCTGTTGGAGTCGTAGAACCGCAGCGGCCAGCTCTTCGCCGCGCCGGCGTAGTCGATGCCGATCCGCGGTGAGACGCCGAGAACGGGTGCCCGGCCGCGGCGGCCGAACAGACGGATCGGCCCGTCGCCGACGAGATCGCGGCCGCTGTCCCCCGTCGTGATGCCGAGCCCGGCGCAGAGCTTCCCCGGCCCGGCCAGGAGTTTCGCGGGCACGTCGCCGGCGGCCTCCGCCGCACGCAGGAGCACCGCCTCCGGGACACCCTCGGCGCGCGTCACGACGTTGGCGCAGCAGTGCATCCCGTAGACGAGGAACACGTACAGATGCCCGCCTTCGGCATACATCGGCTCGACACGAGCCGTGCGCCGGCCGCCCCACGAGTGCGCCGCGCGGTCGGAGGGCCCGAGGTACGCCTCGGTCTCGACGATGCGCGCGCCGTACCACCGGCCCCGCCAGCGGCGCGCGATCCAGGCTCCGACGAGGCGCCGCGCGACCTCTTCGGTCTCGCGGCGGTAGAAGCGCCGCGGCAGCTCCGAGAGTCCCAGGGCCCCGGGGTCGAGAGCGAGGCGGGCGTCCGGACGATTCTTCGCTATCATGCAGCGGCTCGCGACAACGAAAGGATTCTATGAACATCCTCGTCACCGGAGGCGCGGGTTTCATCGGCTCGCACATGGCCAAGCGCCACCTGGCCGACGGCCACCGCGTCGTGATCGTGGACGACCTCTCCTCCGGGAGGCGGGAGCGGCTTCCCGAGGCCGCTCGCTTCGTGCAGGCCGACATCGCCGAGGCCGACCTCGAGCCGCTCCTGCGCGAAGAGAAGATCGGCTTCGTCTCGCACCACGCCGCGCAGATCGACCTGCGCCACTCGGTGTCCGATCCCATCGGCGACGCGCGCGCCAACATCATCGGCAGCCTGAAGCTCTTCGAGGCCATGCGCCGCGCGGGCACGCCGCAGGTGCTGTTCTCCTCGACGGGCGGCGCGATCTACGGCGAGCCCGAGGGCGGCCGCCCCGCGCCCGAGAGCCATCCGACCAACCCGGTCTCCCCCTACGGCTGCGCGAAGCTCTCGATCGAGAAGTACATGCACTACTACCGCGTGGTCCACGGCCTGCGCACGCAGGTCTTCCGCTACGCCAACGTCTACGGCCCCTGGCAGGACGGCACGGGCGAGGCGGGCGTCGTCGCCATTTTCTCGGAGGCGATGCTCGGCGCGCGGCCGCTGAAAATCAACGGCGACGGCGAACAGACGCGCGACTACGTCTACGTCGGCGACCTCGTCGAGGCCGCGACGCGGGCGGCCCGGAGCGAGCAGAGCGGCGTCTGGAATCTCGGCACCGGCGTGGAGACTTCCGTCAACCGTCTCTTCGCGCTCCTCGCGAGCGAGTACGGCTACACCGCGAAACCCCCGCACGTCCCGGCGCCCGCCGGCGAGCAGAAGCGCAGCGTCCTCGACGGCTCGCTCGTGCGCCGCGACCTCGACCTGCCCTCCTGGACCCGCCTCGAGGACGGCCTGAAGAAGACCGCGGAATTCTTCCGGAGCCGCCACCGGGGCTGAGGCGCCGAGCCCGCGTCAGGGAGACTTCGGAACGGAGAAAGTTCCCGTCGTCCGCCGTTCCTCGGACACCGGCGCCGGCGCCGCTCCGAAGTGGCGCTTGACGACGACGACCGTCCGGTCGTCCTCCGGGTCGCCGCCGCCGGACCACTCGCCGACTTTCTTGATCAGCTCCCGGGCGATCTCGTCGCTCGGGCGGTCGCGGATCGCCAGGAACGCCTTGGTGAGCCGCCCGACGCCGAACTCCTCGCCCTCGGGTCCGTGCGCTTCGACCATGCCATCCGTGTAGAGGAGCAGCGCATCGCCCGGCGCGAGCCGCCGGTACCCGCGCGTGTAGGTGGCGTTTGGCGTCGGGCCGAGAACGAGACCGGTCTGGATGAGGGGTGTGACGCTCCCGCCGTGGAAGTGGAGCGGGTGCGGGTGCCCCGCGTTGACGTACATGACGCTGTCGTTGTCCTCGATCTCCCCGTAGAAGAGCGAGACGAACCGGGTCGTCAGGCGCGACTCGTGGATGATGCGATTCAAGCGCTCGACGGTGCGCACGATCTTGAAGTCGCGCTCGACCGCCATCCGCAGCCCCGTATAGACGTCGCGCACCTGCAGCGCCGCCGGCAGGCCGTGTCCGGAGGCGTCCGCGATCGCCAGACCCAGGATGCGATCCGAGACCGGGATGAAATCGAAGTAGTCCCCGCCGACGAGCTCGGCGGGCGTCGTGTACCCGGCGAGCTCGAGCTCGCCCTTGCGCACCGCGCGCTTGGGGAGGATCGACATCTGGATCCGCCGCGCCTCCTGGAGCGCCGAGACGTACCGGTCCTGCCGGAGCTTCTGGTCGACGGCGAGCCGGAGAATCCCGAGCGACGCGACGAGGTCGTCTTCCGGCGCGGCGGGGTCGACCGAGAACGCGAGGATGTACTCGTCGTCGCCGACGGCGATCGCGGCGAACCGCTCCGCACCGAGGCGGCGCTCGAACTCCGCGTCGACACCCTCGCCCGACAGGTCCATGACCACGACGCCCTCGTCGACGACGCGGGCGATCGGCGGATATTCGTCGGAGACGAACAGCCCGGGCGTCACCTCGGGCACGTTGCCGAATGTCCGGGCGAGCTCGTAGCCTCCGTCGCGGTGCACCCAGAGCCGCCCGCCGCGGACCCCCAGGACCCCGGAAAACTGCTCGATCACCGTGGAGGCAGTCTGCATCACCGTGGCGGACGGGTCGGCGGCGCGCTCGATGGCCTGGATGGCCTTTTCCACCTGCCGGAACAGGAACTTGCCGCTCGCCGACGTCGAAGTCATGGGGCCGGGATTCTACCCGAGCCGCATAGAATTCGCGGTCGATGACGCACGGACGGCGCCGCCTGCTCCTCGCCGCCGCGGTGGCCGCCGCCGTCGCCGCGGCGTGCGCGCGCACGGAGAAGCCGGGGCGCGTGATCGTGCTCGGCCTCGACGGCGCGGATCCCGCGACGATCGACCTGCTGCTGTCGGAGGGAAAGCTCCCCCACTTCGCCAGGCTCCGCCAGCAGGGCGCCTACGGGCCGCTCCAGTCGCAGAAGCCGCTGCTCTCGCCGGTCATCTGGACGACGATCGCGACGGGCAAGACGCCGGACCAGCATCGGATCGGGCACTTCGTCGCCGTCAACGCCGCCGGGGAAGAGCTCCCGGTGACCAGCCGCATGCGGCAGGTCAAGGCGCTCTGGAACATCCTGTCCGACGCGAACCGCACCTGCGCCGTGGTCGGCTGGTGGGCGACGTGGCCCCCCGAGAAGATTCGCGGATCGGTCGTCTCGGACCACTTCGCCTACCACTTCCTCATGGAGGAGAAGGCGGCGGCGGGAAGCGGCGCGGACGCGACGTACCCCCCGGAGCTCGCCCGGCGGGTCGAGAAGCTGCGGGTCCGGCCCTCAGACCTCACGGCCCGGGATCTCGCGCCGTTCGTCGACGTGCCGGCCTCGGACCTGGCGAAGCCGTTCGACTTCGGCGACGCCCTCTCCCATTTCCGGTGGGCCTACGCGACGGCCGGCACGTACACGCGCATCGGCCTCGAGCTCTGGAAGACCGACGACCCGGACGACCTGTTCGTCTACGTCGAGGGGCTCGACTCGACCTCGCACCTCTTCGGGCACCTCTTCCGCGCCGGGACGCTCTCCGGCGAGCTCGCCGAGCAGCAGCGGCGCTACGGCCACGCCGTCGAAGCGATGTACGTCTATGCCGACCAGCTCGTCGGCGACGTCATGGAGGCCGCGGATTCCCGGACCACCCTCGTCGTCCTGTCGGATCACGGCTTCGAGCTCGGCCGCCTCCAGGACGACCCTTCCAAGACGCGGGACATGCGCCGCGTCAGCGAGCTCTTCCACCGGCCGGAGGGAATCCTCTACCTCTACGGCTACCGCGTGAAACCGCGCACGCGCCTGAACAAGCCCACGATCCTCGACGTCGCGCCGACGATCCTCGCCTTGAACGGGCTCGGGCGGGGCGCCGACATGCCGGGACGCGTGCTCGCCGAAGCGCTCGACGTGACCGTGCTGCCGCCCGTCAAGACCTACGAGACGGGCACCGTCGCCTCCGCGGCGGCGCCCGCGGCGAGCGATCCGAGCGCCGACCCGGAGATGTTGAAGAAGCTGCAAAGCCTCGGCTACATCGGCGCGACCTCGCCCACCGGCGACCGCAACCTCGCCGGCATCCACTTCGAGAACGGACGCTACGAAGAGGCCGCCCGCGAGTACGCGCGCCTCGTCGCGGCGAACCCGAAGGACAGCGCGCTGCGGGCGAGCTACGCCGGCGCCCTCGGCGCCCTCGGCCAGTACGACGCCGCCCTGCGGGAGCTCGACGCCGCGATCGCCCTCGAACCCGTCAACGTCGAGGCGTACCACAACCGCGCCGTGATCCACGAGCGCCGCCAGGAGCGCGACGCCGCGATCCGCGACTACCAGACGGCCGTCCGCTACAACCCGCAATACGAGCCTTCGCGGAAGGCCCTCGCGCGGCTCGGCGCCCCCCTGCCCCAGACCCCGCGGACCGACGCCGAGCAGAAGGCGACCGCGCTCGCCGCCGCGGCCGCGGACGCGGCGCGCCGCGGCGACTACGCCGACGCCGGCCGCAAGCTCGACGAGGCCGGCCGGATCGCGCCGCGCTTCGCGCTGGTCTACCAGTACCGCGCCAACGTCGCGTACCTCCAGGGAGATCGCGCCGCCGCGATCGCCGCCCTCAAGGAGGGCTTGAGGCTCGAGCCGGACAACGCGCTCTTCCGCGAGAACCTGCGGCGGCTCGAGCAGCCCGCGACGCGCTGACGTGGAGCGGACCGCGCGGCGCGAGGCCCTGACCACCGCCGGCGTCGCGGCGATCCCTTTCGCGGTCTACGCCGCCGGCGCCTGCCGGACGATCTACGTCGGCGACAGCGGCGATCTGGCGACCGCGGTCGCGGTCCTCGGCATCCCGCACCCCTCGGGCTACCCCCTGTACGTGCTCGCGGGCCGGTTGTGGAGCCGGCTCCTGTTCTTCCTGCCCCTCCCCTGGAGCCTGTCTCTCTTCTCGGCGGCCGCGGCCGCGGCGGCGGCCGGCGTCCTCTACGCGACCGCCCGAAGGACCGGCGTCGCCCGGCTCGGCGCCGCGTTCGCCGCCTGGCTCCTCGCGTTTTCCCCGAGCCTCTGGGGCGAGGCGAACGTGCAGCGCGTCTACACCCTGAATGCTCTGTTCGTCGCCCTCGCGCTCCGGCTCGTCCTCGCCTGGCGCGCGTCCTCTCGCGACCGCGAGCTCGTCGCCGCCGCGTTCGTCTGCGGGCTCGGCGCCTCGAACCACCTCGAGATGGCGGCGGTTGCGCTGGCCGCCGCCGCTTTCGCCCTCGCCTCGAAGCCGGCGCTGCGGCGCCGGCCGAAGACGGTGGCGGCGTGCGTTGCCGCCGCGGCGGTGGGCCTGCTGCCCTACCTGTACCTGCCCATCCGCGCCAACGCGCGGCCGCTGCTCGACTGGGGGCACCCGACGGACCTCAGGAGCTTCGCGGCCGTGGTTTTGCGCGAGAGCTTCTGGAGCCGCGCGTGGCTCGAGAAGCCCTCGGACCTCCTGACGATCCTCGCCGACGACGCCGCGGCGTTCGCGCGCGAGTCGGCGTGGCTCGGGCTCGGCCTCGCGGCCGTCGCCGTGGCGGCTGCCGCGACGAGACGCCGGCCCCTGCCCGTAGCCCTGCCTCTTCTCGTGATCGCCGCCAACGTCGGCGCGGTCGCGCTCCACGGCTCGCGCAGCGACCTCTTCATCTGGCACCGCTACCTGATTCCGTCCCTCGTCGCGGGAGCACTGCTCGCGGCCTGGGGCTGGCAGATCGTCGCCGACGGCGTCGGACGGGCCGCCGCCGCGCTCGCTCTGGCCGCGCCCGCGCTGCTGCTCGTGACCGGCTGGGCGGCGAACGACCGGAGCCGCTACCGCATCGCCGAGGACTACTCGCGCACGCTTCTGGCGCCGCTGCCGCCCGGCTCGCGACTCATCGCGACCGACGACAACATCCTGTTCGTCCTCATGTACCTGAACCTCGGCGAGGGACGGCGGCCCGACGTCGACCTCGTTCTCGAAGGCGTCGGCGGCGCCTCGCTGCCGCCGCTCTCCTTCAATCCCGACGTGGACCCGGTCTTTCTCACCCACCATCCGAACTGGACGATGCCCCTGCTCGAGGCCGCGCCGGTCGGCCTCGTCTTCCGGGCCTGGCGCGCGGGCCGGCCATGGCCCGAGCCGTTTCCCGTCCCCGAGCGCCTCGACGGCGAGCTCGATCCGCGCGTTCCCAAGGACTACCTGACCCGGAACCTGATCGGCAATTTCCACCAGATGCTCGGGATGACGTGGGAGACGCGCGACTGGACGCGGGCCGCCGCCGAGCTCCACGAGGCCGCCGCCGCCGCTCCGGACAACGACGTGCTCTTCTACAACCTCGGGTTGATTTACCGGCGCAACGGGCTTCTCGAGCCGGCGCTCGCGGCGTTTCGCCGCTCGGCCGAGATCAACCCGAGGGAGATCGTCAGTGTCTCGCACCCGCGCGCCGCCGACCGCGCCGCCGAAGTCGAGGCGGAGATGCGGGAACGCGACGCCGCCCTCCGCGAGCTGGCGCGCGATCCGTCGCTCGCCGGGCTCCGTCCGGAGTCTCCGGACTGGCGGCGCGCCGTCGCGGCGCTTTTCGCGGCGCGCGGGAAGGCCACCTGGGCGCGCGGCGAGCTCCTGCTCGCGCGGGAAGCCGCGCCTTAGCGCGGTCCCGGCGAGGCGGCGGTCAGGAGGCCGAGAAGCCGGCGGCCGCGAACCCCTGCTTCACCGGCGGCTCGTTGCGGCGGTCGTCGCGGACCTTGCCGTCCTTCAGGCGGACGATGCGGCGCGCGTGCGCGGCAATGTCTTCCTCGTGGGTGACGAGGACGATCGTGTTGCCGCGAGAGTTGAGCTGGTCGAACAGTGCCATGATTTCCGCGCCGGTCTGCGAGTCGAGGTTGCCGGTCGGCTCGTCGGCGAGCAGGATGCTCGGGTTGTTGATCAGCGCGCGCGCCACGGCGACGCGCTGCCTCTGGCCGCCCGACATCTCGTTCGGCGTGTGGCCCATCCGGTCGCCGAGGCCCACGGCCTGCAACGCCTGGACGGCTCGATCGCGGCGCTCCTTCTTCGAGGTGCCGCCATAAACGAGGGGCAGCTCGACCTGCTGCACCGCGGAGGTGCGCGGCAGCAGGTTGAACGTCTGGAACACGAACCCGATCTCGCGGTTCCGGATGGCCGCGAGCTCGTCGTCGGTCATGCGCGCGACCTCTTTGCCGTTCAGGACGTAGGAGCCCGACGTCGGGGTGTCGAGGCAGCCGACGAGGTTCATCAGGGTCGACTTTCCGGATCCGGAAGGGCCCATGATCGCGACGTATTCCCCGCGCTCCACGCCGAGCGACACGCCGGCGAGAGCCTGCACGAGCTGGTCGCCCATCGGATAGACCTTCGTGATGTTCTGGATGTCGATGAGCATGCGGCCTCTGGCGATTCTTACGTTTTTCCCGGCTTCGAGTTTCGCACTTCTCCGAGAAAGCCGGCTAAACCCCGCTAGGAGAATGCGATCCCGAGGCCGGCCTTGCCCAGGACGTAGAGGCCCCAGAGCGTCAGAACGAGCGCGGCAACCCGGCCTTTCGACGCGCCGGTCGCGGCGGAAAGGCCGAGCACGATGAGCGCCATCGTCCAGAACGAGAGCACGTCGAACGACGCCAGCAGCGAGTGGAGGACCTTGTCCGACTGCCGGCTGACGAGAAACGAGGGGTTCGTCCGAAGAACCTCGTCCAGCCCCTGGGGATCGATCGTCGTCTTCCCCCAGAGCAGGGCGAAAAGGACCACCGCCGAGAAGATCCCCGGCAGGAACGCGTGCGCGACGACCCCGAGCGACTGACGGAAGCGCAGCTCCCATCCGAAAGCCTGGCAGCCCATCCACAGGGCTCCCGCGGTGATCAGCGCGATCGCGGCCGGGACGACGGCGGCGATGACCTCGAAGATCCAGGAGAACTTCTTCGAGCTCTCGACCATCTGGTCGAGCTGAGCGTCGGTCAGCTTCTGTTCGCGGTGGGCGGCGCCCTCGGCGATCGTCGCGCGCCAATCGGTGCGCGAGAGGACGAGCTCCGAGACGAGAAACGTCAGCGCCGTCCAGAGGACGAGCGGGACGAGAAACGTCGGCCTCGCCGCGATCGCCGCGAAGGTCCGGCGCGGCGTGACGAGGGCCCCGACCAGCCGCCCCGCGGCCGAATCGAGGCCCCCGGAGGCCGGAGCGCCCGGCGAAGCCGACGCCTCCATCCGGCTACGGCGCCGCGGGCGCTCCCGGCTGCGCGGCGGCGCGCATCAGGATCGCGTTCGTGTCGACCGGGGTGGGCGGGGCCATCTCGGGCATCCCCTGAATCGAGATGCCCTTCCAGTCGAGGTTGTCGGCGATCGCGTCGTGGTAGGCGGACACGGCTTTCCGGTAGATCACGAGGGCGTTGAGCTCGCGCGAGCGGGCATCCGAGAGGTTCGTCTGGAGCTGCGACACCTCGAAGCCGGTCGTCATGCCGTTCTCGTACTTCTTGCGGGCCGCGTCGAGGTTGCGCTCGGCGAGCTCGCGTCCCTTCCCGGCCGCGACGATCTGCTTCTCGGCCGTCTCGATCGCGCGGTGCGCATTGCGGACCTCGACGATGACGTTCAACTCCGTCGTCGTCTGGAGGGCCTTGTCCGAGTCGAGCTGGTACCGGGCCGCGCCCCGCTGACCCTCGGCGGCACGGTTCAGGATCGGGTACGACACCGTCACGCCGATCGACCAGTTCGGGAACAGACGGTTCAACGACTGGTGGTAGGCGCTGCCCAGGCCGTTGTCGGCCACGATGACGGGGGCCGGCGGGTTGCTCGTGTTGCACGAGGGCGGCGGGTTGAGGCTGTTGCACGGCGAGACGAAGAACGTGCCACCGAGACCGACCGTTCCGTAGTTGCCGACCAGGTTGACGCCCGGAAGGACCTGGTTGGTCCAGTAGTCGAGGCGGATCTTCTGCGAGTCGACCGTGTAGGCGGCCTGGATGATCTCGGGCCGCTTGGCCAGCGCCGTGCTCATGCCGCTGTCGAGGTTGAAGGCTCCCTGCTCGACCCGGACGGGGTCGGTCGGGATGATCGGCGTCGAGCCCCACGCCGCCGGATCGGACGTCAGCTGGCGCTTGAGCTGGTCCTGGGCGAGGCCGATCGCGCCTTCGGCGTTGATGATGTCCTGGTCGGCGGTCGCGATGTTGACTTCGGTCTGCACGATGTCGATGGGCGCGAGCGAGCCCACGTCGATCTTGATCTTGGTGATGCGGTTCAACTCGACCGCGATCGCCTTCGCCTCGAGCTTCACCTTGAGGTTGTCGTACGCATACGCCAGATCCCAGTAGGCCTGCTCGACGGCGTCGACGCCCGTCTGCACGCTGCGCACCACCTGCTGGTACGCCTGGTCGCGCTGGTTCTTGGCGATCCAGATCTGCCATTTCGTGGTGGTGATCCCGAAGTTCCGCAGAAGCGGCTGGCTCATGGACAGCTGGAGACCCGTGTTGAACGACGGATTGACGTTGTAGAAGGTCGAGTTCGTCGACAGCCGCCCGCCGGTCGTTCCGGCCGAGAACGTGCCGCCCCACGGCGCGAGCTGCGTGACGCTGGCGCTGTAGTCGTACGTGTCCTGTTTGACGCTCACCGGCGCGCCCGAGAGCTCGCTCGACGCCGGCGTTTCCTGGTGCGTGCGGTGCGCGGCGCCCTGCAGCAGCGGATCGAAGATGCCCATCGAGGACGTGAGCAGGAACTGCGTCGCCTCGGCCGCGCTGATCGTCACGTTCAGGTCCTGGTTGTTCGCCAGCGCGAGACCGATCGCCTGGCTCAGGGTCAGGTGCACGCCGTCCTTGTCCGCGGGCGGCAGGGCCATGGTCGTCCGCTGCCCGGGGACGGCCGAGAGGACCGAACCCGATTGCGCGAGAACCGCGCCGGCGACCATGAGACCTGCCCCGGCGGCGAGGACCGCGCGAAACGCTCGGGACGTGGGCAAACTCTTCATTCCATGGACTCCTTTGTCATCCCATCTACGCATTCGGGCAGGGGAAAGTTTCGGAAAGCGCCTTCATATCACCCCATTTCGCCGGGGTAAAAGCAGGCCACGCGCCGTCCGGACCCGGTCTCCGCGAGAGGTGGCGCCTCCCGGGCGCAACGCTCGCGCGCGATCGGACAGCGTGGGTGAAAGGAGCACCCGGGCGGCGGGTCGAGGGGCGACGGCGGCGGTCCCGGCTTCGGCCTCCAGTCGGGACGCGGCGCCGTCGACGCCGACGCGACCAGCGCCGCCGTGTAGGGATGGAGCGGCCGCGCGACGAGCGCCCCGGCGGGTCCCTCCTCGACGACGGCGCCGAGGTAGAGCACCGCGACTCGCGTGGCCACGCGCGAGACGACGGCGAGGTCGTGCGAGATGAAGAGGTACGAAACGCCGCGGCGTTCCTGCAGGTCGAGGAGCAGGTTGACGATCTGGGCCGCGATGGAGACGTCGAGCGCAGAGACGGGCTCGTCGCACACGACGAGGCGCGGCTGCGTCGCCAGAGCCCGCGCGATCGCCACGCGCTGGCGCTGCCCTCCGGACAGCTCGTGGGGAAAACGGAGCGCCGTCTCCTCCGGGAGGCCGACGTCGGCGAGCAGCCGCCGGACGTTCTCGGCGATGTCGCTCTTCGCGGCGAGCGCGTGGACGCGCAGCGGTTCAGCCACCTGCGCTCCTGCCGACAGGCGCGGGTTCAGGGAGGCGAGGGGGTCCTGGAAGACGATCTGGACGTCGCGGCGGCGGCGGCGGAGAGCGGCCCCCGAGAGCGCGAGCCAGTTCTCGCCGTCGAGGCGGAGGCTGCCGCCGTCGGGCGAAAGCAGCCGCGCCACGATCCTTCCGGCCGTCGTCTTGCCGCTGCCCGACTCGCCGACGAGTCCGAGAGTCTCCGAGGGGCCGATCGAAAAGCTCACGCCCCGGAGGGCCGGGAGGATGCGGGAGGCGCCCGCGAAGAAGCGCGTGGGCACCGTGTAGCCTTTCGTCAGGCCCTCCGCCTCGAGCAGCGGCCCGGCCGCGCTCACGCCGGCGCTCCGGCCGCGGGCTCGTGCAGGAAGCAGCGCGCCCGTCCGCCGTCCACGGCGTAGAGCGCCGGTTCGCGCGTCTGGCACGGGGCGAAGCGCTCGGGACAGCGCGGCGCAAACGCGCAGCCCCCGGGCCGGCGGGCCGAGAGGTCGGCGAGGTAGCCCGGAATCGTCTCGTACCGGCGCTCGGCCGACGGCGAGGCCTCGAGCCGGGGCGCCGAACGCCAGAGGCCGCGCGTGTACGGATGCGCGGCGCCGCGCGCGAGCTCCTCGGGGCGCGACTCCTCGACCACGCGGCCGGCGTAGAGGACGACGACGCGGTCCGCGTGACGCGCCACGGCGGCGAGATCGTGGGTCACGAGCAGGACCGCCATCCCGCGCTCGCGGCGCAGACGGCCCAGAAGTTCCAGGATCTCGAGCGCGACGGTGGCGTCGAGAGACGCGGTGGGCTCGTCCGCGAGCAGGAGCCGCGGGCCGGAGGCGAGCGCGATCGCGAGGCAGGCGCGCTGCCGCAGACCCCCGGAGAGCCGGTGCGGGTACGCCTCGAGCCCCGACTCGGGGTCGGGGAACGAGACGGCGCCGAGCGCCTCGATCGCCTTCGCCCGCCGCGCCCGGCGGCCGCCCGGCGCGTGGAGCGCGAGGGCTTCGTCGAGCTGAGCGCCGATCGTCCGCACGGGGTCGAGCGCCGACGCCGGCTCCTGGAAGACCGTCCCGATGTCGCCGCCGCGCACGGAGCCCCACGCCGACTCCGGAAGCGACCGCAGGTCGCGGCCGCCGAGGCGAACGCGCCCGGAGACCCGCGCGCCCTCCGGGGAGAGGCCGACGATGGCGCGGAGAAGCTGCGTCTTGCCGCTGCCGCTCTCCCCCACGAGCGCGAGGCTCTCGCCCGCGGCGACGGCGAGCGACACGCGATCGACAGCGGGCCGGAGAGCACCGCCCGCCGGGAGCGCGACGGTCAGGTCTTCGACCGAGAGCAGCGTCGCGCCCGTGGGCGGCGGGACCGAGGCGGCGGATTCCGGAGAACGAGGACGCGCCGGCGGCGCGCCCGAGTCACCCTTCACGCGGGGCCGGCCTCACGGGTTCCGGCGGACCGCATCGAGCTCCTTGACCCGCTGGACGACGTCGCGATAGTTCGCGTTGAGCCCGTAGACTTCCTGGTAGGTCTTGTAGGCGGAGTCCGTGTCGCCGGTGTCCTGATACACACGCGCGAGGTCGTAGAGCATCCCGGCCATGGCGTGATCGCCGATCGCCGGCGTCTCGAGGCCCTTGCGAAACCACTTGATCGCGAGCTGGGGCATGCCCTTCTCGAGGAAACAGTGGCCGAGCATGCTGCAGCACTCGACGGCCCGACCGGGGTCCTTGCTCGCGAGCTGAAACTCGCCAACCGCTTCGTCGACGAGGCCCATTTCCTTGTAGGCGATTCCCAGGTTGTAGTGGGTCTCGTAGTCCTCGGCGGAGAGCTGTTGTTCCACGCCCTTCTTGAACTCGCGAAAGATGTCCTCGAGCGACACCTCGCCCTGAGGGGCCGAGATTTCCGCCGACTCCTCGACCGCCGCTTCGTCGCCGAGCTCCTTCTCGAGCTCCTCGGCGAGGTTGAAGAACTTCTGCTCGTCGGCAAACAGATTCTGCTCGTCGACGACGGGCACCTCCGTCGGCGCCGGGAGGCGCGCCTCGCCCGCGCGGCTCATCTCGTCCTCGAGCAGGTTGCCGAGCTGCTCGTAGGAGACGAACTCCGTGTCCGCGGGAGGCAGAGGCTCGGGAGTCGCCAACTTCTCCATCGCCGGGGGCGGCCCGGATTCCACGCCGGAGAAGTCGATCGCCTCGGCGAAAAACGGGGACGCCGACAGGTTCCCTTCGCCCGGCGGCGTGGCCGCCTGCGGCACCTCGAATTCCTCGAACTCCACGTCGAGGGACGACGCCGCGGGAGGCGCGGCCGGCGAAGGCGTCGTGGGCTCCGCCTCCGCGGCGCCGAGGCCTGCGCGGACGAGCACGCGGCGCGCCTCGTCGGGCCGGCCCGCTTCCGCCAGGGCCCTGGCGAGCGCCTCGGCCTCGCGCGGCAGCGCCGGGTTCTTCGATTCCGCCAGGAGCTCGACCAGCCGCTCGCGGGCCTTCAGCAGGTCCGGCCGCCGGCGGACGAGGGCGAAGAGCCGCTCGATGGCCTTGTCCGCGAGCCCGTAACGCGCGAAGACTTCGGCCTCGACGATGAGCGTCTCGACCTGCTGGTCGTCCGGGACGTCGGGAATCGGCCCGGCCGGCGGCAGCACGGGCGCTGGCGGCGCCGCTTCCGGCTCGTCGACCTCGATCGAAGGAACCTTCGGTTGCGGCGCGTGCACCGACGCCGAATCCTCCAGGTCGATGACGAGCTCCTGGTACTCCGGCTGGGCCGGGGCCGCCGGCTCTTCGGCCGCGGGCGGGGTTTCCGTGGGCTTCCCGATCTCCTGGATCCGGCGGGCCGCTTCGACGTTCGAGGGGTCCGCCTCCTGGGCCCGGCGGTAATGGTCGAGCGCGGCGGCGGGGCTCTTGGCCCCGGAGATCTCGCCGAGCTGGACGTGCGTCTTCGCGAGCGCGGCCCGGTTGCCCTCCGCCTCGAGGACCTGCGCCAGCTTTTCCAGCGTCCCCACGTGGCTCGGGTCGGCCGCGAGAATCGGTTCGAGGTAGTCGGCGGCCCGGGCGAACTCGCGCTTGGTCACGGCCGTCAGCACGAGCGGGGCGACCGAGGCCAGGGCCTTGTCGAAGGAATGCTCCTGGATGCGCACCCGCGCCAGGAAGAGCCGCGGCGTTTCCGCGTCCGCGTCGATCGACAGCGCCTGCTCCGCGGTCCGGAGCGCCTCGGCCCGCTCGCCCATCTCGAGCTGCGCCTCGGCCATCAAGCCGAGGCTCTCGCCCGTGCGGGGCGCGGCCTTCAGCACCGCCATGGCCGCGGACGGATTCTTCTGCGCCAGCAGCGAGCGCACGAGGTTGCGCTGCGTCTCGACGTCGTCCGGCGAGAGCTCGAGCGCCTTCTGGAAAACCTGCGCCGCCTCGTCGTGCGCGCCGCGCTTCAGGAGCATCGAGCCGATCAGGCCGTACTGCATGACGGCCTGGTCCTTCTGGTTGGCGGCGCGGTAGAGATCGGCGAGGCGCACCTGAATGCGCAGGTCGGCCGGGTCGATCGCCGCCATCTTCTTGTACACACCGATGGCGTCGGGGATCCGGTTGTTCTTCTGGTAGTGGTCGGCCAGGACCTGGTACTGGCTCCGGGCGTCCTGGACGAGGCCTTGCTTGTGGTACAGGTCGGCGAGGCGGTCGTACACCTCCAGCCGCGCCGGGTCGATCTTGTTGATCTTCTTGTAGATTGCGATCGCCTTCAGGAAGAACCCGTCCTTGGAGTAGAAGTCGGCGATCCGCTCGAAGTAGGGAATCGACTCCCCCGGCCGATTCATCCGGACGTACAGGTCCCCGACCTTGTTCAAAGTCGGGATGTCCTTCGCGTTGTCCTCGAGGACCCGCAGGTATTCCTTCAGCGCCTGATCGAGCTTTCCTCGGGACAGAAGCTTCTCGGCGGACTGGAGGACCTGTTCGCGGTTGACCGCCATTCGCTGAAGATTCTAACCGCTCTGCGCGCGGCGGCGGCGCGCCGGAGCGCCGAGCGGCTCCGGATCGGGCGCCGGGACCACGCCGCGGTAGGTCAGACGATGCTCCGGACAGGGCCCGTAGCGGTTCAGGGCCTCCCAGTGCTCGGGCGTTCCGTAGCCCTTGTGCGATTCGAACCCGTAGACCGGGTGGCGCCGGCCGAGCTCGTCGAGGAGCCGGTCGCGGTGCACTTTCGCCACGACCGAAGCCGCCGCGATCGAGACGGACAGCGCATCGCCGTGAATGACCGGGACCTGCGGCACCGAAACGCCCGGGACGCGCACCGCGTCGACCAGGAGGGCTTCGGGAGCCGGCCGGAGCAGGCACACCGCCCGCCGCATCGCTTCCAGGCTCGCGCGCAGAATGTCGCCGGCGTCGATCTGCCGCGCCTCGACACGGCCCACGCCGACCGCGATGGCGCGGCGGCGGATCTCGCGGTCGAGCCTCGACCGCGTTTCGGCGTCGAGCTTCTTGGAGTCGTCGAGCGTCGGCAGCACGCAGCGCGCCGGCAGGATCACCGCCGCCGCGACGACGGGCCCGGCGAGCGAGCCGCGTCCCGCTTCATCGACCCCGGCGACGAGAACGAACCCGCGCCGGGTGAACTCCGCCTCGAGCCGCGACAGCTCGCGCAGCCGACCCAGCTCGGCGAACAGCGCGGCGAGCGGGTCGGGGGTCACGAGCCGGGGCGCCTACTGGTGGTCGGTCTGCTTTTCGTCGATGCGCGCGGCCTTGCCCTTGCGGCCGCGCAGGTAGTACAGCTTGGCGCGGCGGACGGCGCCTCGGCGCTCGACTTCGATGCGGTCGATGATCGGCGAGTGGAGCGGGAACACGCGCTCGACTCCGATCCCGCCCGAGATCTTCCGGACGGTGAAGGTCTCCCGGAGCCCGCCGCCGCGGCGCGCGATGACGACGCCGGCGAACATCTGGATGCGCTCCTTCTCTCCTTCGCGGACCTTGACGTGAACGCGGACCGAGTCGCCCGGCACGAAGGCCGGCACGTCGCTCCGGAGCGCGGTT
>DATJXB010000027.1:0-4784 GCA_035500755.1 Thermoanaerobaculia bacterium
CGTCTCCGTCGGCGGCTCGTCGATGATCTCGAACCTCGCCGGGATCGGCGTCCTGCTCGCGATCCACGCTCGCGGCGGGCGGAGGCGCCCGTGAACAAAGCCCTCGCCTTCAGTGTGTATCGGGCGATGAACCAGCTGCGGAGCATCCCGGCGCGCCACGCCCCGATCGCGGTGGCCGGCGCGCCTCAGCTCGTGCCGCTGCTGGCGAAGGAGCTGAGGGCGGGCGGCGACCCTGCCGCTGTCGTCGAGGGCGTGCCCACGCGCCATGTCGCAGCGCTCGTCTGGGTCGGCCCGGCCGACGAGGGCGCGCTTCGGTCGGCGACGAAGGCCGGCACACCGATCGTCGGTCTCACCGAGGGCGAGAGCCTGCCCTACGTGCTCGACACGAACCTCGTGCGTGCCCATCCGGGCCGCGGCCTGCCCGTCGAGGAGATCGCCGCTGCCCTGGCGCGTGGGCTCGGCGGCGATGCCCCTGCGGTCGCGGCGAGCTTGCCGGTGCTACGCCGGGCGGTCGTCGCCACCCTGATCGGGCGCAGCGTCCGGCAGAACGGGATCATCGGCGCGACCGTGTTCCTGGGCACGGGCGACCTCCCCGCGCTGACCCTGAACCAGGCCCTGTTGACCGTTCGAATGGCAGTGGCCAGCGGCCGCGACGGCGATGTCGGCAAGCTCTGGCCCGAGCTGGCCGGGGTGGTTGGCGCCGGCTTCGCGCTGCGGCGATTCGCCCGGAGGCTCGAGCTCCTGCCCGTGCCCAGGTTCGCGATCCGGGGCGGCGTGGCCGTCGCCGGCACGTGGGCGGTTGGCGAGGCGCTGAAGGCCCGCTTCGACGGGGCCCGCTGAGCGGCCTTCCGTCCGACTCCGGTCCTAGGCTTCTCACCCAACCGGAAGGAGGGGCCCGGATGGGGTTGACGTCGGACAGCGAGTTGCACGAGCTGCTGCTCATCGAGGAAGCGGATGCCTGGTTCGAATATGCCGACGCGACGAGGAGCCAGTCCGGCTCGCGTTACGCAGAGATCGAGCCCTGGGCCTGGGCCCGCCTCCAGCAGCGGCTGCGTCTCGTGCGGGTGCGGCGTTCGCGGCTGGAACCGGCGATCGTAGCTGCCTGATTCCCCTCCGGGGTCCCCGGGGGTGGCGCTGCTAACCTTAGAGCAGGCTATGCAAATGATTTCGCCGTTGTTTTCCCCGTCCGTCCCCTGTGCGCGCCCGCTCGACGCGAGGCTGCGCGCGACCACTTCGAAGGAGATTCTCTTTGCCACTACCCTGGTTCCGTCGCCAGAAGGCGAAGGCGGAGCAGGCGCCGTCCCAGGCTGCCGTTCCGCCGACCGTCGAACCTGACCCGCCGTCCACGACCGCGCCGCCGGCGACCGAGCCGGCCGCGGACGGAACACCGACACAGACGCAGGCCCGCAAGCGCCGCCGGGGCAGTCGCGGAGGCCGTGGTCGCAAGAAGCGCCCTGCTGCCTCCGCGGTGACGGGTGCCGCCGCCGCGGGCGAGTCAGCCTCGGAGCGTCCGCTGGAGGTCGACGGCGAGAAGCCAGCTGAGGGCGCGCCCGTCGAGCGCAAGGGCCGCGCGCCCCGCCCGTCGCGCCGTGCCGCGCCCCGTCGTGCTCCGCTGCCGAAGGCGAAGCGCGAGCTGCTCGTCTCGGTGGATCCCGGCGAGAAGCGGGTTGCGGTGGTCGAGGACGGCCTCGTCGCCGAGGTCTACCTCGAGCGCCCGGAGCATCGCTCGATAGCCGGCAACATCTACCTCGGCACGGTCGACAACGTGCTGCCGGGAATGGAGGCCGCTTTTGTCGAGATCGGCCTCGAGAAGAACGGTTTCCTCTACGTCGACGAGATCGTCGGCCCAGAGCTCGAAGGTCGCCGTGGCGCCCGCAAGATCCAGGACCTGATCCAGCGCGGCGAGACCGTGCTCGTCCAGGCGGTGAAGGATCCGATGAAGACGAAGGGCGCTCGGCTAACGACAGAGATCTCGCTTCCGGGCCGCTTTGTCGTCTACGTCCCGCACGGGGACGGGCTCGGTGTGTCGCGGCGACTCGACGACGACGAGCGCAACCGGCTCAAGGCGATCCTCAAGGAGATCGCTCCGAAGACGGGCGGCGTGATCGTCCGCACGGCCGCCGAGGGCGCGTCGCCCGAGGACGTCGCACGCGACCTCGAGTTCCTCCAGCGGCTGTGGACGACGATCGACGCCAGCGCGAAAAAGGCGAAGGCGCCGGCGCTGATCTACCAGGAAGCCGAGCTGCCCCTGCGTGTCACCCGCGACCTCTTCACCGGCGACTTCGAGCATCTGTACGTCGACCACGAGCGCACCCACAAGCGGATCGTCGGGTATCTGAAGAAGACCTCGCCGCACATGGTCGACCGCGTCACGCGCTACAAGGAGCGCGAGCCCCTGCTGGAAGCCTTCGGGGTCGAGCAGGAGATCCGCTCGACACTCAACCGACGCGTCGACCTGCCCTCCGGCGGCTATCTGATCTTCGACTACGCCGAGGCGTTCACGGTCATCGACGTCAACACCGGACGGTTCGTCGGCTCGCGCTCGAAGCGAAACGGCGCCGGGCGGCTCGAGGACACGATCACGAAGAACAACCTCGAGGCGGTCAAGGAGGTCGTGCGTCAGCTGCGGCTCCGCGACGTCGGCGGGATCATCGTGATCGACTTCATCGACATGGCGAACCCGAAGAACCGCCAGCAGGTCGAGGATGCCCTCAGGCTCGAGCTCGAGCGCGACCGCACCAAGACCTACGTGGTGGAGATCTCGCCGCTCGGTCTCGTCGAGATGACTCGTCAGAACGTCACCGACGGGCCGCGCGAGGTGATGACGCGGAAGTGTCCCACCTGCGACGGCGACGGGATCATCGTGTCGGAGGGAACGGCCGCTGTGGAGGTCGAGCGCAAGCTCCGCGGGCTTGTCACGCCCGGCTCGCGGGCTAAGGCGTTCAAGGTCGAGCTGAATGCCAGGATCGCCGGGATGCTCGTCGGGCCGGACGGATCGCGTCTGCGGGAGCTCGAGGAGCTCACCAGGCGCCGGTTCTTCTTCGTCGGGATCGACGATGTGCACCTCGACCACATGCGCGTGCTGGAGCAGGGCACGGTCGAGAAGGTCGCGTCCTCGGCTTTCGTGGAGGAGGGTCAGGAGCTCGAGCTGAAGCTTGGCGAGGTGGGGCTCTACGACGCTCGGGCCGGCGCCGGCAAGGTGAAGGGGTTCGAGGTCGTCGTCGCCGAAGCGGCGAAGCTCGTCGGGAAGAAGGTGCGGGTGCGCGTCGTCGCCGTGATGGACGACGTCGCCTACGCCGTGCTCGTCGACGGCGCGGAGCGGGGCCCCGCGCCGATCACGGCCGAGGCCGAGGCCGAGAGGCCGACACGGGTGCGGCGTCCGCCGAAGGCGGAGGCCGCGGAGGCCGTCGAGGAAGAGCCCGAATCTGTGGCCGAGGAGCCCGTTCCCGCGGCGAAGAAGAATGCGGCCGCCAGGAGCCCGTCCCCCCGAAAGCCCGCCGCAACGAAGAGGACCGCCGCAGCGAGGAAGGCTGACTCGCCGGAGGACGAGCCGGCCGAGGCCGTCAAGGTGCCCAGGCCCCGCTCCCGCAAGGCGGCTCCCGTCGCCGAGTCCGACGCGCCGGCCGATGGTGACGCTGCTGCCCCCGGCGAGGTCGACGTCGACGGGGAGGCTCCTGCCGCCCCGAAGAAGCGGACGCGTCGTGGCACCCGCGGCGGCCGCGGCCGGACGCGGAAGACTCCGGCCCCGGCCAATGCGGCGGCCAACGGCGACGGCGAGCTCGCGGCGGTCGAGCCGGCGGCCGGCGAAGACGCCCCCGAGATGCCTGCGGCGCCGGTCATCCACCTTCCTGGACGCGACCTCGATTCCGAGAGTAACGGCGACACGGGCGACGGCGAGGATCCTGCCGCGAAAAGGCCCACCAGGCGCGGTTCCCGCGGAGGGCGCAACAGGCGCCGCAAGCCGGCTACCGGGACCGCTTCTGCGAACATGAACGGCGGCGACGGACAGGAAGAGCCGGTCGCAACGACGAGCGGCGGCGAATGGGAGTACACGCCGATGAGCGAGTGGGGAGACGAGTAGTCACGAGCGATCGGGCGGCGAGGCTCGCTACACTTGATCGGTCGCGGGCGCAGCGTGCCCGCGTTTTCACGAGAGATCTCTCAGGCAGATGGACTACGCGATCATCAAACTCGGCAACAAGCAGCACCGTGTGCGCGACGGCGAGACGCTCGTCGTCGACCGCGTCTCTACCGAGGCGGGCGAGAGCTTCGAGCCTGTCGTCCTGCTCGGCGAGGTGAAGGTCACGGCAACTGTGGTCGCGCACGAGCGTGGACCGAAGATCGTGATCGGCAAGTACAGGCGGCGCACCGGCTACAAGCGCCACAACGGATTCCGCGCCGCCACCTCGAGACTCGAGATCGCGCTCGGCACCGGCTCGAAGCGCTCCGCGTCGAGGACGGCGAAGCCGAAAGCGGAGGCCGTGGAGGTCGCGTCCGTGGAGGCTGCGCCACTCGAAGAAACGGCTGTCGCTCCCGCGCCGGTGGGTCTTCCCGAGGGTTACGACTCGATGACGGTCGCCGAAGTGACGGCGGGCGCCAAGGAGTGGAGTCATGACCAGCTCGAGGTTGCGCACGCCTACGAGCAGGAGCACGCGGCCCGCAAGGGCGCGGTCGCTGCACTCGAGTCGGCGTTGAGGAAGGACGAGGAGGCGGATTCCTGATGGCGCACAAGAAGGGACTCGGCTCGTCGAAGAACGGGCGCGACTCGAACCCCCAGTACCTCG
>DATJXB010000028.1:0-2350 GCA_035500755.1 Thermoanaerobaculia bacterium
CACGCTCGGGGCCCTGTCCATTGCCGCCGGCGAGAACGACCTGGTTCTGGCCGGCGGGACCGAGTGCATGTCGGCCACGCCATATCTTCTTCCGCGCGCGCGCTTCGGTCATCGCATGGGGCACGCTGAGCTCGTCGACGCGATGTACCGGGATGGATTCCTCTGCCCGCTCTGCGGTCAGTTGATGGGAGAGACGGCCGAGACCCTCGCCCGGGAGTATTCGATCCGGCGCGAGGAGCAGGATGCCTACGCCGTGGAGTCACAGCGTCGCGCCGCGGAGGCGATCGAGTCCGGGCGCTTCCGGGAGGAGATCGCTCCGGTCGAGATCGCGGGCAAGAAGGGGAGTGTGCGGGTCGAACGCGACGAGCACCCGCGCCCGGACTCGACGCTCGAAGCGCTGCGAAGGCTGCCGCCCGTCTTCGATCCGCAGAACGGAACGGTTCATGCGGGCAACTCTTCGGGGATCACCGATGGAGCCGCCGCACTCGTGCTGGCCAGCGAGGAGGAGGTGCAGAAGTCCGGCGGCCGGCCTCTGGCGCGGATCGCGGCCTGGACCTCGGCGGGAGTCGATCCGGCCCGCATGGGCATCGGCCCCGTGCCTGCCGTCCGGGCCGTGCTGCAGAAGGCCGGCAAGTCGCTCTCCGACGTCGAGCTCATCGAGTTGAACGAGGCCTTCGCCGCGCAGGTCATCGCCTGCGTCCGGGAGCTACGGCTCGACCTGACGCGCGTCAACGTCAACGGCGGGGCGATCGCGCTGGGGCATCCGATCGGCGCCACGGGGGCGCGCATGACGGCGACCCTGCTCCACGAGATGAAGAGGCGGGAGGCGAAACGGGGCCTCGCCACCCTGTGCGTGTCGGGCGGCATGGGGATGGCGGTTCTGTTCGAACGGGACTAGGTCCGAGGCGGGATCGGACCCCTTAGAATTCCTCTGCCATGCGCATCGCCCTGACCCTGGACCGGGACGCCTCCGAGGGCGAGGAGAGCGACTACGTCCGGGCCTTGATGGCCGCGGGCTTTCGGCGCGAGGAGATCGTGATCCTGCCTCCCGATTCCCCGGTGGGTCAAGATTTCGACGGCGTCGTGCTCGGCGGCGGCGGCGACGTGGATCCTTCGCTCTATGGCCAGGCGCCCCGGGCCGATGCGAACCTGGAGTTGGACCCCGGTCGCGACCGCACCGACTTCGCCCTCTTCGAGCGGGCGCGCCGCTGCCAGGCGCCGACGCTCGCCATCTGCCGCGGCCTTCAGGTCGTCAACGTGGCCTTGGGCGGCACGCTGATTCAAGACCTGCCGACGGAAAGGCCGTCGAGCGTGGTGCACCAGAACGTCGAGCAAGAGAGGAACGAGAAACGGCTCGATCACGTCGTGCGGATCGCGCCCGGCACGAGGCTCTCGGCGATCGCCGCGACCGACGAGCTTGCCGTCAACAGCCGCCACCACCAGGCGATCGACCGGACCGCTCCGGGTCTGACGGCGGCGGCGCGGGCCCCGGACGGGGTGATCGAGGCGGTCGAGCAGACGGAGCCCTGGCTCCTCGCGGTGCAGTGGCACCCGGAGAACCTGGCGGCTCAGGATGCGGCTTCTCACCGGCTCTTCGAGGAATTCGCGCGCGCCGTGCGCTCCCGCGCGCCGGTGGCCCGCGACTGATTCCGGAAATCGCCGAGTGGGCTCCGGTGTTGTGGGGGCCCGGGATCGAACCTGACGAACGAGTCCGGGAGGAGTCACGATGATGCGTCGTTTCGCGCTCTTGTGGGGTCTGCTGTCCGGGCTGTCCGCCGCCGCGGCCGCCCAAACGAGCCTGGCTTCCGAGAAACTCGCCGAGGGTGTCTGGGCGACTCGCACGCCCGGCGGGGCCAACGCCGGCTGGTTCACCGTCGGCGACGTCGTCTTCGCCGTGGACGCCGGTATGAGCCCGGAAGTCGGCAGCGCCTTGGTCGAGGAGATCCAGAAGACGACCGGCCGAAAGCCCCGCTATCTTCTCGTGACGCACGCGCATCGGGACCACGCCGGGGGCGCCCCCGCCTTCGCGGCGGCGGGCGCGCAGATCGTCAGCTCCGAGAGGGCCGCCGCCGGCATCCTCTCGGTTCTGGGCGAGGCTGCTCCTTCGGCGCAGGGCAAGTCAGCCTCTTCGAAGACGCCGGCCGGCTCGGTCCTCATGACCGTCTCGGAACGGTGTCTCTTCGTCGGCGGCGAGAGGCGGCGCGCCGAGATCTACTATCTGGGCCCGGGCCACACGCAAGGCGATCTGGTCGTGGTGCTGCCGGCGGACGGGATCTTGT
Organism: Thermoanaerobaculia bacterium; assembly: GCA_035500755.1. Taxonomy (GTDB): domain Bacteria; phylum Acidobacteriota; class Thermoanaerobaculia; order UBA5066; family Gp7-AA6; genus DAHUXD01. The sequence continues at coordinate 2,280 of DATJXB010000028.1, forward strand.
TCGCGGGCGACCTCGCGTCCAACGGCGTTCTCCCGTACTTGCGGTCGCCCGACGTGGACCCGAAGGGCTGG
>DATJXB010000029.1:0-12695 GCA_035500755.1 Thermoanaerobaculia bacterium
CGCAAGAGCATGGAGAACGTCGGGGAGGTCATCACAGTTCAATCCGGATAGCGAATTGGGTTGGCCCTCGCGTACCCCCTGCCAGATACGACGGGCTTCCCCGACGGCTTGGTCGACGCGAAGGCCCGTCGAGGGGCGCGAGGATCCTGTGACCCATGCCCAGGCCTCCAGGGCGTCGACGAATCGCCGCGTGTCGCTGGATTCAGTCTTCATCGGGCCGGGCCCTCGAGAGGTCGGTGTCGGTTGGCGCTAGTCCCCACTTTGCGGCCAGCTTTCCTCTCCGGATCAGCTTCCTCTGATGATTTGTCGCGAGGTGATCAACGACTTGAATGAGCCAGGACCGCGGATTCTTTGCCGCGTCGATCCTCTTGATCGCGAGCAGAAAGGCATCTTGGACCACGTCTCGTGCATCCTCCTTTGACAGGTGATGCCGCCAGGTAGCTCGGCGAACCAGGGGAAGGAAAATGTTGGTGTAGAAGGCCTCCATCTCAGGTTCGGTCATCGACCGCCGAGTGGTAGATGCAGCCTCCCTAGAGCGACCGGGTATGGCCCGTAGCGCCATTACGCCTCCGGACGTCAAACCTTACTCTTACCTAAATATTGTCGCGAGGGCGAGGTCTGGCGCCAGAAACCGGTAGGGAGGACCGAAAAAACTATCCCCTGGCCTGGATGTATTCGCGGAGTTCCAGCAGGACCCGGGGGTCAGTCTTTCGCTGGCGGACCGACTCGCGGAGCAACGCTACCGCGGTGGCCCCCTCCGGGGCCATCTGCTGTTCATCGAGCACAGGCAAAGCCGCCAGGATCTCCCACTCCGCTTCGCGGGGTCGCTGGGCATCCAGTAAAGCCCCCGCCAGGAGTAGTCGGCCGTAGGCGGCGCGCGTCGCCATTCCCAAGGATTGATGGTCGCTCACGGACTCGCGGAAGGACTCGATCGCGGCGACTAGGTTACCAGTTCGCTGCAGCGTACCTCCGAGCATTAACTTAAGGTCAGCGAGAGCCGAAAACCGCTTGGCCTTTTGCAGCAGGGGCGCGGCCTGCACATACGCGAGGGTCGCCCGCTCAAACAACTCCTGCTCAGAGCGCAGGTTTCCGAGGTTCACCAATGCCATTCCGGCGAGAGCCGAGTCGACGCGGCTATCCTCGCCGGCTGCAAGCCGCTCGAGAAGCAGAGCCGCCTCATCAACTCGGCCTAGCTCCTTGAGGCTCATTGCGTGAAGGAACTCGCATTTCGCGAAGTCATTCAACATCCCGAGCTTTTGAAACGTAAGGCCGACCGACGGAATAAGCTCGAGCAGGTCGTCATGACGGTGCATGTCATACCGAAGCGTCAGGCGGGCGTAGGAAACCCTTGCAAGGTGTGCGACCGGCGCCACAGTGTGCCTGAAACTCGAATCAGAGCGATCCAACCACCGCTCAGTATCTTCACGCTTACCGAGCAAGCGAAAGCTCGCACCCGCCAAGAGAGCGCTTTCCCCAAGGAAGTAATCGCGCTCGTCAAAGAAGAACTGCCTCTCATCGCGAGAGGATACCCATTTATAGATCTCTGGCGCCTCAGCTGCTACGGCTGCCGGAGTAGTGTTGATGGCATCCCACAGCCGGGACAGGATCGCCGTTAGCACGTCGCCGTCGCCCAAAACGGTCTCGACAAGGATGCCGCTACGCTCTGAGAACGGAGTCGCCAGGTACGCCTCAGCTCGAGCAGCCGCCTCTTCGCGCGGGCACGCCGTCGAACTCGGTCGCGCGCGGAACGGGAGAATCTTGGCCGACTCAGGCATCGGACCGCCGGAAGTCGAAGAGCTGGAGGCTACGGGAAAAGTCGTGAGCAACGTCCGAAGGTTCCCGCTCAAGCAAGGTGCTAAGTCGCTCGTCGGAGTCACGAACCCCTGTTCCTACGACATATCGCTGGTACTCGCGGGCGAATTGGCAACACGCGACAAGTAGATATGGGCGGTTCTCACGCACGGAGGCGCCGGGCCGATAGCAGAAACGACGGAACCACACGAAGAGGTCTTTCTCGAGTTCAGTCGCTTCCTGCTCGGAGAGTTGGTAGTGCGAGACGAGGGCGATGTGAACCAATCCCAACGTCTCCTGAAAGACGGTGAGGATCTCGTTCTCAAAAACGTCCTCCGGTGAAGGCGCGGTCTCGAGATCGTCTGAGATTTCCATCGATTGGTTCTCCGCCTTGCAGGTGGCCTCAGACTACCTTATCCACTAGAAAAGACAAGTCCCTATATCGCCGATCAGCGAAATAGGGTAAACACCTGTCTATCAGTTGTTTAAGCTGGGACGCCGCCGGAGATGGAGTTCAATTTGAACCACCTTTCGCCCAAAACCCCCTGGCCGAATGCCGGGGGAGTGAAACCAAGTCCAATGGCCACAGAAAGCCCAGCAAAACCGGCCCGGATGGGCAGGCTTCGCCCAGTACGCCAACCGTGACTCATGGATTTCCCACCTATCTAGCGGGCTGAACGCGCAGCCCGGAAACGAATCAAGTGAATTGGATCACAAATTCAGGGGAGGGGTGTCAAGTTTCTTTGTCAGCGCCCGGGGGGCGCCGCAGGCCCGAGCGGGCCGCTCCACTACCCCTTCTGGATGAGGGCTCGGACCAGCCGGTCCTGGTAAGAATGGGCACGAGACTCCGTAACCCCCGGTCCGTTCAACAAGATAGCGAAGACATAGGTCTTTCCCGACACCGCTTTGGCGTACCCGGCAAGGGTCGAGACGCCGTTCAAGGTCCCGGTCTTTGCCTCCACCTGACCGCGGGTCAAAGAGTCCAGCAGTCTCCCCCGCAGCGAACCCTCGGAGTCGCCTGACACCGCCAGAGTCGATCGCCAGGCGGCACCGCTCGGATGGACGTTCATCGCCCGCAGGAATGCGACCAGATCCGCCGCCGCGACGCGATTCGACGCCGAGAGCCCCGACCCGTCGTGCACGTCGTATCGCGCGGGATCGAGACCGATCGCCGCGAGGAACTGGCGCTCGAGCGCGAGCGCGTTCTCCCAGGTTCCGCGTCCCGACTTCTCGTACGCGAGCGTCTTGAAGATCTGCTCGGCGTAGAAGCTCTGGCTGTGCTTGTTCGAGACCGCCATCGTCGGCATCAGGTCCGACTCGGTCGTCGCGACGAGCGACCACGCGTTGTCGGGCTGAACGTCCTTCTCCACGACGCCGCCGGTGAGCTCGATCCCCGCCTTGCGGAGGCGGCTCTTGAGAGCCGCGCCGAAGAATTTGGGGGGATCGTCGATCGCGAGCGGCACGGAGTAGCGGAAGTACCGCGCGGGCAGCGTGCCGTCGACGAAGACGGTGTCGGAACCGCCCGGCCGCGCGACCGCGACGCTGACCCTGCCCGTCTTGCCGACGGTCCTCGCCCGGGGCACGGCCTGCACGACGTCGGTGTCCGGGTCGATCGAGACGATGGCCGGAGCGCCCGGCAGCGCCCCACGCCCGACGGACACGATGACCACATTGTCGTTGTAGGACAGGGCCGAAATCGGGGCCTGATACCAGCGCGTGTCGCGGTCCGGCGGCCAGTCCGGATGGCGGTAGATGCGGTCGAACGCCCCGGCATTCAGGATCAGATCTCCGTTGATGCGCAGGATCCCGGCGCGCTTGAGCCCATCGGCCCAGCGATCGAATACGGCGAAAGAGTCGTTGTCGTAGAACCGGCCCGAAATGTTGGGATCGCCGCCGCCCACGACGAGAATCGACCCCTGCAGGCTGCCGTCGCGCACGTCCCCTCGGCGCCAGAAGGTCGTTTTGAACTTGTAGTTCGGCCCGAGGAAGTGGATCGCCGCGGCCGACGACAGCATTTTCGTGACCGACGCGATCGTCTCGGGCTGGTCGGGATTCCTGGCGTAGACCGAGGCACCGGTGTCGAGCTCGGCGACGGCCACCGACACGCCCGTCGAACGCGTCGGCGCGCGGCGCCCGATCTGGTCGAGCGTCGACGTCAGCGTGACGGGAGCTGCGGGAGAGCGCCGCGACTTGGCGGGAAGCGCCGGAGCGACGAGAGCGCAGACCAACGCCAGCGTCGCGATGCGGCGATGACGCCGCGGGACTGTTTCCACCTGCAAATTATAATCGAGACTCCTTGCGATTCGACGAGACCTCCCGCGTCTTCGAGCTCACCGTGCGCGAGTTGGCGGAGGACCAGGGATTCCGTCGCGTCGGGTTCGACCGCGGCGACGGTTGGTGGCGGCTCGGCATCGGCGCCCAGATGCACACCCGTGTCCTCGCCGAGAGACGCGAGACCTTCGGTGGCTACCGCGCCGAGGTGCACCTCGAAGCCCGGATTCCGGTCGACGACTGGACGGCCGTCCTCTCGGGAAGGCTCGACGGCTGCCTCGAGCGCTCGCCCGGCCTTTGGCTGATCGAGGAGCTGAAGTCGTCCAATTTCTCGGTCGACGGGGTGCGCCCGGCCGGCCACGCCTTCGAACGCGACCGGCGCCAGCTCCACGGCTATTGCTACCTCTGGCGGCGCCTCGGCCACGGCCAGGTCGCCGGGGCGCTGGTCTACGTCGACATCGGGACGGGCGAGGAGCTCTCCCTGGACGTGCCCTTCGACGAGGACGCCGAGCGCGACATCGAGAAGCGCCTCGCCCGCACCCTCGCGATCTGGCGCGCCGGGCAGGTCTTGCGCCGGCGCAAGGCGAAAGCCGCCGCGAGGCTCCCCTTCCCCCACGCGGCGCCGCGACCCGTCCAGGAGAAGATCATCGAGGCCGTCCGCAACGCCGTCGCCGCCGGCGAGAACCTGATCGCCGAGGCGCCGACCGGCTCCGGCAAGACCGCGGCCGCGCTTCATCCCGCGCTCGCCGCCGGTCTCGCCTCCGGACGCCAGGTCGTCTTTCTGACGTCGAAGACCCTCCAGCAGAAAATGGCGGTTTCCTCGCTCGTGGCGATGAATGAGCGGGCCTACCAGAGCGTCCAGGTCCGGGCCAAGGAACGCATGTGCGCCAACGACCGGATCCTCTGCCACGAGGACTTCTGCCGCTTCGCGCGAGACTACCCCGCCAAGATGGAGCGCTCCGACCTGCTCGGACGCCTCCGCGACGGCTTCGCGCATCTCGATCCGGACGTGGTCTTCGAGGAAGCCCGCCGCGAGGAGGTCTGCCCGTTCGAGGTGCAGCTCGAGCTCGCCGCGCGCGCCGACGCCATCGTCGCCGACTACAACTACGTCTTCGAGCCGGCCGCCGCGCTGCGCCACTTGACCGGCGAGGATCTTCGCGAGGCGATCCTCCTCGTCGACGAGGCGCACAACCTTCCCGACCGCGCGCGTCAGATTTACTCGCCCGAGCTGACTGAAGAGGAACTGGCGGGGCTGCTCGACCGCCTGCGCCTGCAGCCCGGCGCGCTCTTCGCCGACATGGCGCTCTCCGTCGAGACCCTCCTCGAGATCGTGCGCGGCGCCGCCGAGGACCTCCCGGAAGGCGAAGCGATCGCGGAGGTCGCTCCGCCGTCGGACGCGATCTTCGACCTGCGCCTGGACTGGGAGCCCAAGCTGATGAGGTACCTGGCGTGGAAGCGCGAGACGAGTCTCGCGCTGGTCGACGATCCGGTCCTCGACTTCCACTTCGCGCTCCAGCGCTTCGCCGCCGTCCTCGCGATGTTCGGCGGCGACTTCACGTGCGTCGCGGAACGGCGCGCGGCCGGCGCTCGCCTCGGCATCGTCTGTCTCGACCCGTCCCGGGCGATCGGCCCGGTGTTCCGGTCCGCCCATTCGACGGTGCTGCTTTCGGCGACCCTCACGCCCCCCGAGGCGATCGAGCGGGTTCTCGGGCTCGAGCGCGAACGCACGTCCTCGATTTCCCTGCCGCCGCCCTTCCCGCGCGAGAACCGGAAAGTGCTGATCGTCCCGACCGTCCGGACGACCTTCAAAGCGCGCGAGCGGAACTACGAGCGCATCGCCTCGCTGCTGGCCGAGATGTCCGATGCTCACCGCGGCAACGACCTGGTGCTCTTTCCCTCGTACCGGTTCCTGACGGCGGTCGCGGACCGGATGCCGGCGACCCGCTCGCAGCTGCTGGTCCAGCGGCCCGAGCTCTCGGCCTGGGAGAGGCAGCGATTGCTCGAGGCCCTCGCCGATCCGCCGCCCGGCGGGACGCTCCTCTTCGCCGTCTCGGGCGGGATGTACGCGGAAGGCGTCGACTACCCGGGCGAGCTCCTCTCGGCGGTTTTCGTCGTCTCGCCGGCGCTGCCGCAGGTCTCGTTCGAGCGAGAGCTCCTGCGCCGCTACTTCGACGACCGCGAGGAGTCCGGCTTCGACTACGCCTACCTGCAGCCCGGCATGACCCGCGTCGTGCAGGCGGCCGGCCGCCTCATCCGGAGCGAGACCGACCGCGGCGTCATCGCGCTTCTGTGCGCCCGCTTCCTCGAGGAGCCGTACGCGAGCCGACTGCCCCGCGACTGGTACGACGAGAGTCCCCGCGAGCTCGCCACGCGGCGGCCCGCCGACGAGATCCGCGAATTCTTCGGGAGTTACGAGTGAAGAACCCTTACGAGAATCCCCGCATGCCCCGGCTGACCGTCGACTCCTGGGTTCGCGACCGGAAGGGCCGCGTCCTCCTCGTCCAGCGGGCTCGCCCCCCGTTCGAGGGGCGCTGGGGACTGCCGGGCGGCTTCTGCGAGTGGAAGGAGCGGACCGAAGAGTGCTGCGCCCGCGAGACCCTCGAAGAGACCGGCCTGACCGTCCGCGTCGGCGAGCTGCGCGGCGTCTACTCGAAGGCGAATCGCGATCCGCGCGGCCACAACGTCACGGTCGTCTACGCCTGTCGCGTCGTCCGGGGGCGGGCGAAGGGCGGTGACGACGCGGCCGACGCCCGCTGGTTCACGCCGCGGGAGATTCGCCGCACGCGGTTCGCATTCGACCATCGCGCGATCGTCCTCGAGCAGCTGGCGCGCGACCGGGCCAACCGCCGCCGGACCAGACGCCGCCGGCGCTAGTCCGACGCCTTCAGGGTCGCCGAAAAGGCGCGCGCCAGGAGCCCTTCCGAGGTGACCGCCCAGACCGTGTAGCGGTAGTAGGTCCCGGACGCCGCGGCGGCGTCGACGAACTCGTACCGATAGGACTGCGACGAGCTCTCGGCCGAGGGCACGATTTCCGGACCGGTCCGCGCGATCTTCCCGTCGGCCTGGACCTCCTCGCGGAAGACGGCCCAGCCCCAGAGACCGTCGTGGCTCGCGGTCGTCCACGTCAGCCGCGGGCCGCCCTCGCCCGAGCCGCGCGCCTCGAGGCCGCTGTAAGGCAAGGTCGTCGACAGCTCCGCCGACACCGGCGCCGCGATCCCCCGGCCCCCCGATGCGCCGCCGGCCACGACCCAGTCGACGCGGGCGACGCCGGAAAGCGGAATCGCGCGCGTGTCGCCGGGGCCGAACGCGACGACGTCGGGCGGCAGAGCCGCGTCCTGGTAGCGCACGACCGCCGCGGCCGTGCCGCCGTCCTGAGGCCACGCCACCTTCAGCGTGTCGTCGGTTTCCGGCAGAAACGTCCGATGGCGGACCGTCAGCGTCGCCGGGGGCGCCGCGTCGATCGCGCCCGAGGTCACATCGAGCAACCGCAGGCGCGACGGCGACGCCTCGGGCTCGACCGAGGCGTAGAGCCGGGCGGCGGCGCGCACGAGCACGGACTCCTCGGAAAGATGGCCGTCCTGCGCGGCGGCGCGGACGAGAACGGCTGTCGGCGATTCGCCGAGCTCGGCGGCGCGCTGCCAGGCGTCGCGCAGGGCAACCGGTCCCCCGGCCGCCCGCGCGATCTCGTCGACCCAGAGACGCCCGAGCGTCGCCGGCTCGGCGCGAAAGGCGAGCGTGCCCGCCGCGCCGGAGGCCCAGGCGGCCTCGGCTCCCGATTCGCCCGGCGGCGCCGAAAGAAACTCCGCCAGGGCCGGGGAGAGAAACGCGTCGTCGACCCCGTAGCCGTCGAGGGTGGCGCGCGCGATCTGCCGCGCGACCTCGCGGACGATTGCGCCCGTCGCCATCCCGCTCGCATCCAGCAGCACGGCCGGCGCGACGAGACGGCCCTTCTCGACCGAGCGCGCGGCCACGGCGCGCACGCCCCCGGACGGCCCGCGCGCGACGTAAACGCGCAGAGGCTCCGTCTCGGCGAACGGCACGCGCCAGCCCTGCCGGTCGAAGAGCTCCGTCTCGAGACGCCGGACTTCCTGGCCGACTCCCGCGACGAGATCGGCGTCGTCCACCTCGTCGAAGACGACCGCCCGGCCGCCCGGCGCCACGCGCGCGTCGCCGAAGTGCCGGTAGGGGCTCGCCGTCCACTCGAGGCCCGCCGCCGCCGGAGACGCCGCGTCCGCCGCGAGAAGAGACGCCGCCGCGGGCAACGCGAGCAACGCCGCGCCGAGAAGGGCGCGGACCCGCCGCACGGATTGCCGCCCGCTGATCATGTCGTGAGGGTAGCCCTCGGCCATCGAGGCGTCAATCTGGTGTACGGATCGGACGAGGCGCCCGTTGCGGGCCGGCGCGCTCGAGGACGGAGCTAGTCGGTGTCTTCGCCGTCCTCGGCGACGGCCGCGGCGGCCGTCTCGGCGGCCCGCTCCCGGATGCGCACGAAGACGACGGTGATGTTGTCGACGCCGCCCTTCTCGTTGGCGAGATCGACGAGGGCCTGGCAGAGCTTCTCCGAATCATGGTCCCCGCTCGCCACGACCGAGTCGCGAATCTCCTCGTCGGACAGCATCGTCGTCAACCCGTCGGAACAGAGGAGGAACGCGTCTCCGGTGCGGAACTCCATCTCCCGGAGATCCGGCGACACCGAGGGTCCCCCGCCGAGCGCGCGCGTCACGACGTTCTTCAGCGGATGCGTCTTGGCCTCTTCCTCGGTGAGAATCCCCGCCGCGACCTGCTCGTGAACCCACGAGTGGTCGTCGGTCAGACGCGTGAGCTCCCCGTCGCGGAAGAGGTAGGCGCGGCTGTCGCCGACGTGCGCGAGCGAGAGGATCTTCTCGTTCAGGAGCCCGGCCACGACGGTCGTGCCCATGCCCTTGAGCCAGGGCTGCGCCGCGACCGCGGCCATCACGCGCTCGTTCGCCTTCTCGATGGCGACCGCGAGACGGTTGCTGTTGAAGTGAAGCTCGTGGTTGTACTTGAAGGGCCAGGTGGCCTCTTCCTTCTGGCGGGTGGCCGCGATGAACTCGCCGATCGTCTCGACCGTGATCTTCGCCGCGACCTCGCCGGCCGCGTGGCCGCCCATGCCGTCCGCCACGACGAAAAACCCCTCGGTCGCGTCGAGGGCGTACGCGTCCTCGTTGTGCTTGCGTTTCTTCCCGACGTCGGTCAGGCCGAACGCGTCGATCCGGGCCATGGCGCCGCTATCCCCGGCCTGCCCGCTGGAGGCGGATTTCCTCGAGAGCCTTGCGCGCTTCGCCCGCGGCCGGGTCCCACCGGATCGCTTCCTGGTACGCCTTCTCCGCCTTCAACAGGAGTCCTGCCTGCCGGAAGATCGCCCCGGCGTCCTTGAGCAAGGCGCCGTTGTGCGGCTCGATCGCGAGCGCGGCCTCGATCGCCTTGACCGCCGCCCGGACGTCGCCGGCGCGGGCGGAAGCGAGGCCCAGGTAATGCTGCGCTTTGACGTCGCGCGGATTCCGGCCGACGACGAGCTGGAAGTTGCCCGCCGCCTCCGCGAACTTCCGCTCCTTGTACGCGGCGATGCCCTGGCCGAGGTAGTTCTGCGAAACGGAGTCGCCGTCGCCGTCGGGTCCTCGCGCGGCGGCCAGGTCGAAGTCATACGCCTTGCGGCGTTCGGGGCTCGTGAGCACGTTGACGGCTTCGGTCAAATCCTGAAACTTCGCCTCCGCTTCGGCCTTGCGGGCCGCCGGCGCGCGGTCCGGATGGGCTTCGCGCGCCAGAGAGCGGAAGCGCTCCCGAATCTCGGCCTCGGTGGCATCCCGCGCCACGCCGAGCAGACCGTAGTAGTCCATGTCTCGCGGCATTCTTGCTGAAACCTCGACCGCGCAGGAACGGTTTCGACAGAGGTTAACATACGAGAAACGCGGGGCTTTCGGCAAGCGCCGTCCACTCCCCGTGCCGCGTCTTAACCCCGCTTTTCGAGCAGGATTTTCCTCGCCGTGACCCGGACGCCCTCGGGCAAGTTGCGGTCGCGAGAGAGATTTCGAAGGTCCCGCATCCCCATGAACTTGATGAGCGGCAACGTGATCGGCAGGGGGACGGACGGGTTGGTGACGAGCGCGAGCTGGATCTTCGGTCGCTTGATCCACTCCCGCGTTCCCGAGATCTCGTGGAAGATCTCCACCGCCAGGTGACGCATGGCGCAGAAGGACTCGACCTCGGCGGGGGTCAGCGATTCGTTGTGGATGACCGCCATGCTGACGATCTTGTTCGCGTCCGCGATCAGGATCCGGCGCTCCTCCTTCGAGCCTTTCTGCGCGAGGTCGAGCTTCTCCTTGACCGTCATGTGGGCGATGCGCTTGTAGACCTGAGCCAGGTTGGCCGCGCTGTAGGCGTCGTCGGCCGCCTCTCCCTCCGTCGCCTCCGCTCCCGTCTCCGCGTCGGCAGCCCCGCCCTCTTCGGCTTCGTCGAACACGATGCCGGCGGCCTCCTGGCGCGCGCGTCGCTCCTCTTCTTCCAGACGCAGGCGCTCCTGCTCGCGCCGGCGCTCCTCCTTCTCGAAGAACTCCTCGCGCAGCTCCAGCAGGCGGCGCCTCCCGTCGGCCGTCAGGCCGGGATTCTCGAGCAGGGCGTCGATCAGGGCCGGCTGCCGGAGGAGCCGGACCTGGTTGACGATCAGGGCTTCCTGGGGCGCCCCGGTGACGATCCCCGCCAGGCGCAAGAGGGTCTGCTCGCGCGCCTCGCGGCTGCGGACGACCCGCTCGAGAACGGCGTGATCCTCGCTGTGGAGGCTGACGACATCCAGCTCGTTCCCGGTCGGTCCGGCGTCGTCGAGAAAACGCGCCACGTCGTCCGGTGGAATCTGCCGGAAGGTCTCCTGGGCGACGACGCCGATGTCGGGATCGGGGTCTTCGGCGACCGCGAGGAGCGCGCGCAACCTGTCGTCGGGCTCGAGTGGCAGAAGCCCGCGGGCGGCGAAGGCGCGGAGCTCCCGCGGTGCCTCCGGCGAACGAACCAGGGCGACGAGATCCTGGGGCTCGAGGGTTGTCGGGCGCTCCGATTCGGCCAAGGGCAACCGACCGGTGCTTTAGCTCTGCGTCAGGTGGGCCGGGAGCTTGAGGTTGCGAACGACCTGGCCGGCGCCGCCGAGCGGCTCGAGCGGACGGCCGTCGATCGAAACCTTCACGCCTCCCGCGTTGCCGAGCGTGAGACGAAACCCGTCGTGCGACTCGAAGCGCTGGCTCGTGCCGCGGCGGGACAGCCCCGAGAAAATCGGCTGGCCGTCGGACGTCGTCACCTCGGTCCACGAATCCTGATCGAACTCGAGAACCATCGACACGCCGGCGGGCGACTTCTCCGCTGCCGCGGGCTGCGCGTCCTGGATCGCGGGCGCGGGCCCCGGGGAGACCGCCACGTTCTTGAACGTGACCGGCGCGACGTGTCGTTGCGCGATCGGGCTTCCACTCGAGCTGCGCCGTTCCGGACGCGCGATCAACCCGAGGACGAGAAGGATCGCGCTGACGCTGATGACGATCGTGCTCGCCGCGGCGCGCCGCCCGCGCAGGAAGCGAGACCGCACCCGGTTCTTCTTCCCCGCGTCGCGCGATTTCTCGGGCGTCAGGTCGGCGAGGTAGGCGTTGACCATTTCGTCGGGGTCGAGGCCCAGGTGGCGCGCGTAGGAGCGAATGAAGCCGCGGGTGAAGACCGGAGCGGGGAGCTTCTTCAGGTCGCTCGCCTCGAGCGCGGTCAGCAGGCGCACCGAGATCTTTGTCGCGCCCGAGATTTCCTCCAGGGAGACCTCCCGGATGAGCCTCTCCCGACGGAGTTCTTCTCCGAACGTGAGGACCGGTGTCTCACCCATGCTCGTCTCCCGCGATTGAGGCTCAATGATGCTAGACCGCTGCGCCCCGCTCCGCAAGGACTCTTTCCGCGCAGGCCTTGACGAGGGCCGTCGTTCGAGGCGACTCGAGGACACCCCGCAGGTCCTCGAGGCTCGCGCGCGTCAAGAGGGACAGCGCGACCGCGACCGGCAGCGCCGGATTCCGCAAAATCGCGCTCCGGACGGCCGGCCGCAGCCCCCACCGGGGGTGCTCGGCGATCAAGCGGAGGCAGGACTCACGGTCCCCCATCCCGGCCGTTGCGGCCTGGATCACATCCGCCTCGATCAGGAAACGGTTCTCGAGGACCGAGGCCAGGACCCTGGGGTCCGGGTCGAGGCGCAGGTACAGGAGCGCGCCTCGCCCCACGGCCCGGGAGAGGTCCACCCGCTCGGCAACGGCCATCTCGGGAAGCCGGCGCAGCAGGTCGAGGTCGGCCGCCCGCCGGATCGCCGGATGCACCCGCGTGTCCGCCGAGAGACCGGCGAGGTCCCTCCAGAACAGAGTCGCCACGAGCGCGAGGGCGTCGCCGCGGGGCGTTCGCGGATGCGCCGCCAGAGCGCGGCGCACGGCGTGAAACTTGCGGACGTTGCGGTCGCCGAGGATCTCCTGGAGGGTCTCGACCGGGAGGTCCGGCCGCCTCAGGAGCTTGAGGCACTCGCCCTCGTTCCGCATGATCAGGCGATTTTCCCCCCGTTCGGGCGGCGGCAGGCTTCGACGAGCGACCGGGCGAGACGCTCGACCGATTCC
>DATJXB010000030.1:0-46542 GCA_035500755.1 Thermoanaerobaculia bacterium
CTCGGCCTGATCGCTCGAGAGCGTGGCCTGCCGGGCGAGCGCGTCGCGGTCGAGCATCGCGTGCAGGACGGCCAGGCCCGAGCGGTCGCCGAGCTGGCCCAGCGCGATCGCGGCGTTCCAGCGCACGTCCGCGACGCGGTCGTCGGCGAGGACCTGGAGCCTCGGAATTGCCCGCTTGTCGCCGAGGGAACCGAGCACGTACGCCGCCATCTTGCGCTGGCCGGCGTCCTCGTTCTGGGACGCCTCGAGGACGGTGTCGAAGCCGGCCGGGCCGCCGATCTTCCCGAGCGCCCAGATCGCGTAGAGGCGGGTGTCGGGGTCATCGGCCCTCGCCGCCTGAAGGAGCGCCGGCACGGCCGCGGGCTCTCCGAGGCGCCCGAGCACGAGGACGAGGTAGCGCCGCACGAGGAGGTCGTCCGGACGCTTGTTCGAGAGCGTCTCGTAGACCCGCAGCGTCTCGGTGCAGAGCTCGGCCCGGTCTTCGGGCGAGAGATTGCCGAGCGAGCGCGACAGCTCGAAAGCCGCCTGCCAGCGCCGGTTCGCCGTCCCGCCGCGCACTTCCTGGAGGTAGTCGCGGGGGCCGCGCCGCTCGAAGGTCATGTAGTTGAAGACCAGGAAGATCGCGACGGCCGCGCCCACGACGAGGAGCGGCACGAGGAAGAGGCGGGCGATCAGCTTGCCCGCGCTGCGGGGCTCGTCGGTGAGCTCGTCGTCCGCGGCGGGCGAAGGATCCTTCGGCGCGTCGGTCACAGGACGGGCAGGTACCTCTTCGCCTGGGTGATCGGATTGGGGACGAAGATGGCGTCTTTCTCGCAGACGGTCTCGCAGAGCCGGCACGACACGCACGGTCCCGCGTCCACCTCGGCGATCTTGTGGAACGTCTCGTGGAGCGGGTCCTCGATGAGGTAGATGCAGTCGAACGGGCAGATGTCGATGCAGAACTCGCAGCCCGTGCAGAGGTCGCGGTCGACGATCGCCTTGGGGATCTCCTTCGGCTTGACCTTCTCGACGAGCAGGCCCTTGTGGTCCTGGATGCAGGAAACCGGGCAGTAGCGGGCGCAGACCGAGCAGTCGATGCAGCGGTCGGCGTGGATGACGTACTTCTCGGCTTTGTCGCCCGTGATCGTGTGCGTCGGACACTTGATCTCGCACACGCCGCAGCCGATGCACGTCTCGGTGATGAAATGGGGCATAAACTCCGTTCCGCCAGTCCCTTGCGGGCTCTCTTCCGGCTCCAAAGTACCACAAGCGGAGCCGCCCCTCCCGGGCCGCGCCGGCGCGAACTTTGACCCCCGGTTTGCGTTTGGAAAGGTGGGAGACTTCGCCCGATGAGCAAAGAAGTGCGTGCCGTCGTCCTCGGTCTGTTCGTCGTCGTGCTGGCGGCGCTCCTGCTGTCGTTCTGGCGCCGGCCCGCCGCCGAGTTCTCGCGGATCAAGGAGTTCCGCGTCGAGGTCCGTTCCCGCGACGGCAGCGAGACCCGCAAGGCTTCCTTCGACATCCCCGCCAACCTCATCGCGCGCATCGCCAAGCTCGCCCCCGTCCAGGCGATCGGGGGCGACATCCGGCGCGACTGGAGCAAGCAGGACGTCACGCCGCGGCAGATTCTCGACGCGGCCGAAGACAGCGCTCCGGGCAAACCCGGCGTCGTCAAGAAGGACGACGCGACGATCGAGGTGGTCGCCGACGGCGACGTGCTCGAGATCGACGTCAAGGACGAGTGGGACAAGCACGTCCACATGCGGGTGCCCCGCGCCCTCGTCGAGGCCCTTTCGGACGACGGCGGAAGGATCTCGACCTCCGAGGTCCTGCGCCGGCTCGACGAGCTCGGCCCGGGCGACGTCGTCACGATCCGGGACCACGACACCGAAATCACGATCACGGCGCAGCCGCACCGGAAGCACGGGATACACCTGAGTCGCGCGGGCGGGGACAAGCCCCGCCCCTACGCCTTCCTGTAGGGGCGGCCCTCGCGGCCGCCCGCGCCGGCGAGGCGACGATATTCTCCCGATGTGGCCAACCGCCTCGCCCTCGAATCCTCCCCCTACCTCCTTCAGCACAAGGACAACCCGGTCGACTGGTACCCGTGGGGCGAAGAGGCCTTCGCGCGGGCGCGGACGGAAGAGAAGCCGATCTTCCTCTCGATCGGCTACTCGACCTGCCACTGGTGCCACGTCATGGAGCACGAGTCCTTCGAGAACGCGGCTATCGCCGGCGCGCTGAACCGCGACTTCGTTCCCATCAAGGTCGACCGCGAGGAGCGGCCGGACGTCGACGACGTCTACATGCAGGCGGTGCAGCTCATGACCGGCCAGGGAGGCTGGCCGCTCTCGATCTTCCTGACGCCGGACCGGCGGCCTTTCTACGGCGGCACGTACTTTCCGCCGGCGCCGCGCTGGGGCAAGCCCGGATTCCCGCAGCTGCTCGCGGCGATCGCGACCGCCTGGCGCGAGCGGCGCGAGGAGCTCGTCTCCTCGGCCGCCGAGATGCTCGAGCACCTGGAGCGTCCGGAGGCGCCCGCGGCCTCGTCGCTCGCGCCCGCGGCCGACGTTCTCGCCGCGGCAGTTCGCATCCTCGAGCGCCAGTACGACGCCGCCGAGGGCGGCTTCGGCGGCGCGCCGAAGTTTCCGCCGGCGATGCGCCTCGAGGTCCTGATCCGGCACTGGCTGCGGACGCGGGAACCGGCCGCCCGGGAGATGACGGAAACGACGCTGTCGAAGATGGCCGCGGGCGGCCTATACGACCAGGTCGGCGGCGGCTTCCACCGGTACTCCGTCGACGGCCGCTGGCTCGTGCCGCACTTCGAGAAGATGCTGTACGACAACGCCATGCTCGCGCGCGTCTACACGCTCGCGCACCGCGCGTTCGGCGGCGCGCTCTACGGCCGCATCGCCCGCGAAACGCTCGACTACCTCCTGGCCGAGATGGCGCCCGAGGGCGGCGGATTTTTCGCCGCGCAGGACGCGGACTCGGGCGGCGAGGAGGGCACCTTCTACGTCTGGAACCCGGAATCGCTCGCGGCCGCGGTCGGGCCGGAAGCGGCGCCCGTCGTCGCCGCGCGCTTCGGCGTGACGGCGCGCGGCAACTTCGAGAACGGCGAGACGGTCCTGTCCGTCGTTCGCACCCTGCCCGAGCTGTCGGCCGAGCTCGGCAAGCCCGAAGACGAGATCGCCCGGATCCTGGATGACGCGCGCCGCGCCCTCGCGGCGGCGCGGGCCCGCCGCGTCCGACCCGGCACCGACGACAAGCTCCTGACCGACTGGACCGCGCTCGCCGTTTCGGCCTTCGCGCTGGCGGGGCGCGTCTTCGAGGAGCCCCTCTACGAGAAGGCCGCGCGCGACGCGGCCGACCGGATCCTCGCGCGATGCGTCGACGGCGGCGAGCTCCTCCACCGCGAGAGGGCGAACCGAGCCGGCATCCCCGGGTTCGCCACGGACTACGCGTTCGTGGTCGAGGCCCTCCTCGACCTCTACGAGACGACCTTCGAGCCGCGCTATTTCACCGAGGCCGTGCGTCTCCAGGCGCGCTTCGAGGAGCGTTTCGCCGAGCCCGCCGGCGGCTATTACCTCTCGGCCGACGCGCACGACGGACTCATCCTCCGCCCGAAGGAGAGCTGGGACGGCGCGACGCCGTCTTCGAACTCGGTCGCGGCCATGAACCTGCTGCGTCTGGCGGCCTTCACGGGCGACGCCTCCTGGCGAACGCGCGCCGAGTCCGTCTTCGCCGCCGCGGCGCCCATCCTCGCGCGCGCCCCGGCGGCTCTGCCCCGCATGCTCAGCGCCCTGGATTTCTCGGCCGCTCCGCCGCGCGAGGTCGTCCTCGCCGGCACGCCCGGGCGCGAGGACTTCGAGGGGCTGCGGCGGGCCGTTTTCGCGAGCCCGAAACTCAACCGCGTCGTCGCCCACGCGGACGCGTCGGCGGCACCGCCGGAGCTCGCGGAGCTCACCGCCGGCCGCGGCTCGAGCCGCGCGACGGCCGCCGCCTACGTCTGTTCCGGTTTCGCCTGCCGCGCGCCGGTCTCGGAGCCCGCGGCGCTGGCGGCGCTCCTCGAGGAACCGTGAAGCCCGGCCTCGTCTGGGACGAACGCTTTCTCGCGCACCGCGCGCCCTATGACCACCCCGAGCACCCCGGCCGCGCGGCGGCCATCTGGCGATTCTTCGAGGAGGAAGGCCTCGCCGCGCGCTGCCGCCGCGTCCCGGCGCGCGAGGCGACCGACGCGGAGCTCCACCGGGTTCACACGCCGGCCTACGTCCGCTCGATCGACGCGACCGCGCGCGAACCCTTCGTGCAGCTGGACCCGGATACCTACACCGCGTCCGCCTCGGCGGAAGCGGCGCGCCTGGCCGCCGGCGGCCTGATCGACCTCGCCGCCGAAGTCGCGGCCGGAAATCTCGAGAACGGCTTCGCGCTCCTGCGGCCGCCCGGCCATCACGCCGAGGCCGATCACGCGATGGGTTTCTGCCTCTTCAACAGCGTCGCCGTGGCCGCCCGGGCGCTCCAGGAGCGCGGCGCCGCCCGCCGCGTCCTCGTCGTCGACTGGGACCTGCACCACGGCAACGGGACGCAGCACACGTTCTGGGACGACCCGACCGTCCTCTATTTCTCGACGCACCAGTTTCCCTTCTATCCGAGCACGGGCGCCGCCTCGGAGGTCGGCGGCGGCGCCGGGCGCGGCTTCACCGTCAACGTCCCGTGGCCCGGCGGGATGGGCGACGCCGAGTACCTCGCCGCCTTCGACCGGATCCTGCTGCCGATCGCCCGCGCCTTCGCGCCCGACGTCGCGCTCGTCTCCGCCGGCTTCGACGCCGCCGACGGCGACCCGCTCGGCTCGATGCGGCTGTCCCCTTCCGGGTACGCCGCGCTGACGGCCCGCGTCGGCGGCCTCTGTCCCGGCAGAACCATCCTCGCCCTCGAAGGCGGCTACAACCTCGACGCGATCGCGCGCTCCGCGGCGGCCTGCCTGCGCGTGCTCGCCGGCGAGGCGGGAGACGAGCCGCCGCGGGCGGAGCCCAACCGCGCCGCCCGGGCCGCGCTCGACGCCGCGGTGGCCGCCCAGCGCCCCTTCTGGCCCACCCTTTCATGATTCATCTTCCGTTCATCCGATCCCCGGCAGACTCTTCCTTCCCATGAGGTTCCTGCTCCGGACGCTCGCGGCGGCGCTTCTCCTTCTCCCGGCCTACGCGCTCTTCGCCTACGTCGTCATGCCGGTCTCCTGGCTCGGGTACCACCGCTTCGCCGGAGGTTCCGGGGCCCCGGCGTGCGTCACCCGCACGCTCGAGGGCATCGCGGCCGATCCCTTGAACGTCGCCCTCGTCGGCTCGCGCGAGGACATCGCGGCGGCCCTCGAGAAGGCGGGCTGGTCCCCGGCGGACCGCATCACGCTGCGCTCGGGACTCCGGGACGCGACCAGCGTCCTCTTCCACCGGCCCTACGTCTCGGCGCCCGTGAGCACGCACGTCCTCCGGGGGCGGCCGCAGGACCTCGCGTTCGAGCAGATCGTCGGCGGCAGCCCGCGCCGGCGCCACCACGTGCGTCTGTGGCGCGCCAACGACCCGAAGGACCCGCACGCGACCGTGTGGCTCGGCGCCGCGACCTACGACCGCGGTCTCGGCTTCTCGCGCTACACGGGCGAGGTCGTGCACCGCATCGAAACGCGCGTCGACACCGAGCGCGACAAGCTCGTCGCCGATCTCGTCCGCGAGCGGCCGGGCGCCGGCGTCGACTGCACCCTGCGGGTGCGGGAGGCCGGGCGGGGCGTCAACGGCGGGGGCGACGTCTACGAGACCGACGGTCGGCTCTGCACGACGTTCGTCGGCGCGCCGGCCTCCGTCCCCGAGCCGTTCGAGATCGAGGCCGCGCTCAAGGGCGCGCTCCCGAGCGCGCCGCCGGCTCAGTCGCCGTCGTCCGGCGCTTTCCCGAGGATCTCCGTCAAGTCGTAGGACCCGGGGGCGAGGTGGAGCGTCAGCTGCCCCTCGTCGAAGACCGTCCGCTCGAGCGAGAAGTCCGCGCCGGGCGGCATCCAGTCGTTCAGGTTCACGACCATGATCCGGTCGTCCCGGTACCAGGTCAGCAATCCTTCCGGCGCCTTCTGTACGAGGTACGTCAGCAGCTGATCGGGAATCGGGATGAAGGACAGGGCCTGCACGCGGTCGAGAACGAACGCGAGGAAGCCGTCTTTCAGGCGCAGCTGCGACAGCGAGGCGCGGGCCGAGAGCGGCACACCGAAGCGGCGCACCGCGAGCGTCGCCGACAGCTCCCCGTTGGAGACGCGGACCCGCAGGTCCTGAAGGTCCGGGATGCGGTCGACCAGGCGGTGGACCAGCGCGTTCAAGGTCCGTTCGTCGAACGATACGGCGAGGCCGCTCCAGCGGACCCGGAAGCCCGGCTCCCCGGCCGACGACGCCAGAATCGGCGCCGCCGCAGTCTCTTTCATGTGCCTCGTATTTTACGCCTCTCCGGAGGCGTCTAGAACAGGTAGGCGAGCGCGAATCCGGCCTGCGCGCACATCAGCATCAGGTACATGTGGGTCCACGCCGGATGGTTCTCCGTCGAGGCGAGCTCTTCCGGATTCTCGAGCAGCAGCTGCACGGTGTAGACGCCCCAGGTCGAGAGGACGAACCCCAGCCCCGTCAGGAGCCACCGGTTTCCCGTCAGGTGCCAGCCGCCGGGCAGCCACGCGAACACCGGGATCAGGAGCCACGGGACGACGAAGAACGGGGCCATGATCTTCACGGCCTTCACGACGCCGAAGCGGATCGGCAGCGTCACACAGCCGTGGGCGCGGTCCCCTTCCATGTCCGAGAAGTCCTTGGTCGAGGTCGCCCCGAGGAGGAAGAGCGCGAAGACGCCGCCGATCGCCCAGGCCTCGCCCCAGAGAACGGACGCGACGAAGGACCAGCCCGCGACCTTCAGCAGGCCGCCGCGCGTGACCGCGATCGTGAAGTTCGCCGCGAACCAGTGGCGCTTGGTGCGCCCGAAGGCGGGAAACGAGTAGACGAACGTCGCGAGGGCCCCGACGCAGTAGATGAAGAAGGCGGCGTGGAGGTGGAGCGGCGCCGTCAGCCGCGCCGCGAGGGTGACGTACGGATACGGGACGACGACCCAGGTCGGCACGATCGAGAGGACGTAGAGAACCGCCGCGGCCGCCCAGGCCCGCGGGATCGCGATTTCCCCCGTCACGAGCGGGCGCTCGGGCTTGTTGCGGCGGTCGATCTCGAGGTCGGCGATCTGGTTGACGATGTTCGACGCGGCGTTCATCGCCGACGCGCAGAGCGACCCGATCGCGACGGTCAGAACGACGGCCCACGTCACGCGCCGCGCCGGATCCGGGTTGTGCGCAGAGCCGAAGGCGCAGATCGCTCCCGAGACGATGCCCACGAGCGGCGGGAGGAGCGTGAAGGGGCGCGCCAGGCGCAGGTAGCGCTTCACCGCGTCACGCCACACCGAGCCGGAGCGCGACCATCGCGCCGATGAAGGTATTCAGCGCGTTGGCGAACTCGTGGTCGAGCGCAAAGCCCGCGCGCCGGCCGAAGTCGTTCAGCCAGCTCTCCGACAGCGCGCCGAGAAATCCGCCGAGCGCCGCGACGGCGGCCGCCGGCACGGAGAGGAGGCCGAGCCATCCCGCCGCGGCGGCCACGAGCGCCGCCCCGAGAACGGCGGCCGCCGTCCCCGGCAGCGAGATCGCCCCGGGCGTTCCCGGAGGCAGGGCCTGGAACGTCAGGGGCGAGAAAGCGCGGCGGCCGTACAGGGTCCCGACTTCGGTTCCCAGCGTGTCGGCCAGCGCCGCGCCGAACGCCGCCGCGAACGCCGCGGCCGGCAGCCCCAGGACGAGCAGCGCCCCGGGAACGAGGCAGTTGGCGGCGACGTGCGCCGCGCCGCGCCGCCCCTGGTCGGCCTGGGCCGTGCCCGCCTCGGCCTTGTGCCGGTAGCCGAGGCGCGTCGCGAGGGTCCCGAGAAGGAAGAAGGCCCAGAGCACGCCGTACGCGCGCCAGCCTCCCGCGGCGAGAATCACGAAGCCGGCGATCGCGCCGGCCACCGCTCCCGACGGCCGCACGACGCGGGACGCGCCCATCGCGGCCGCCACCGCGACGTTGACGGCGAGCGCGACGGCGAGCGCGCCCCACGACGACGCCGCGCCGGGCTGGACCGGCGGCGGCCAGTGGCCGTTGAGCCAGTAGAGCAGGAGCGCCGTCGGCAGCGCCGCGACGACGTTGTCGTCGAGGCCCGAGCGCACCGACTCGAGGAACGCAAACACCGACGCTCCGCCGAGGAGGACGAGCGTCGTGTCCTGCCCGGGCGCGCGCGCGGCGACGAACGCGAAGACGGCGAGCGAGGTCGCGCAGGCGACGGCGGCGTCGGCCAGGAGGCCGACCCACGTCTTGTCGCGGTTCCATGGCAGGGCCGGACCGCCGACCGTGCGTCCGGCGATCGCGGCCGCCGGATCGCCGAAGGCCATCATGGCCCACACGCACGCGACCAGCGGCAGGTCCGTCTTCCCGAAGACCAGCAGAAGCCCGAGCACGACGGCCGGGTAGGACACGATCCCCGGGTCGTGCCGGCGCGGGAGCTCCGGCCGGTAGAGGCTCCGCCCGATTTTCGGCATGACCCACACGTTGAACGCGAGGGCCGCCGCCGCGAAGACCGCGGCCGTGTTCCCGTCGAGCCAGCGCAGCGCCAGCGCGAAGAGACCCATGCCCGCGTGGACCGCCTTGCGCTTCCACTCGGCGGGCGTCATCGCGCCGGACCGATCAGTGTCCCGTCGCGGCGCCGGACGAGCCCGCGCTCCCGCCGGCCTTCGTGTACTTGTCGCACCACGCGACATAGCGCTCGAGCCGGTCGCGCTGGAAGCTCGGCTTGCGGATCCCGTGGTGCTGGCCGGGATAGATGACGAGCTCGGTCGGCACGCCGAGGCTCCGGAGCGCCTGGTACATCTGCTCGGAGTTGACCAGCGGCACGTTGAAGTCGGCGTCGCCGCAGAGAAAGAGCGTCGGCGTCGAGATCCGGTCGGCGTGGAGGAACGGGAAGGAGACCTTCATGTAGGCGTCGGTGTTCTTCCACGGCGTGCCGAGCTCCTGCTCGTACTCGCGCACGTACTGGTCGGTGCCGTATCCCGTCAGGGCGTTGGAGATGCCGGCGCCGCTCGTCGCCGCCTTGAAGCGCGTCGTCGACGCGATGACGTAGTTGGTCATCATGCCGCCGTAGCTCCAGCCGCCGACCGCGAGCCGGTCCGCGTCCGCGATCCCGCGCGAAACCGCGTCGTCCACGGCCGCGAGGACGTCCTCGACGTCGCGATGCCCCCAGTCGGCGTAGATCGCCGCCTGGAACTTCTCGCCGCGGCCCGAGCTGCCGCGAGGGTTGGCCGCGATGACGACGTAGCCGTTGGCGGCGAACCACTGCCACTCCTCGTCGAAGGAGCACTCGTGCTGGCCGACCGGGCCGCCGTGGATCCGCAGCACCGCCGGATATCGCCGGCCCGCCTGATAGTCGGGCGGCTTGACCAGGAAGCCGTGGATCTCCGTCCCGTCCTTGCTCCTGAACTTCGTCTCCTCGACGGCGCCGAGGCGGAGGCCGGCGAGCCACGCGTCGTTCTGGTGCGTCACCGCGCGCGGTCCGGCGGGCTCGACGGCGTAGATTTCGTCGGGGGTCTTCGGGTCGCTCGACAGGAACGCGATTCGCCCGTCGCGCGCGGTCGAGAAGCCCGACAGCACGCGCCGGCCGCCGACGAGGCGCTCGACCGGGCCGCCCGCGGCCGCGATCTTCGCCAGGTGCACCGCCTGGTCCTCCTCGAGGAGAAACAGGATCGACTTGCCGTCGGGCGCAAACTGCGGCGCCTGGACGTTCCGGTCGAGGTCCGGGGTCAGGACGCGCTCGCCCTTCCCGTCCGCGCCGACGATCGCCAGCTTGTGGAGGCCGTAGTAGATGAGCTTGTCCGGCCCGCCCTGGAGGTAGGCGACCCACTTGCTGTCGGGGCTCCAGGCGAGGCGGCTCTCCCAATCGGGCTCGTTGTCCGCGCCCTCGAAGGTCGTCAGCGGCCGCGCGACGGCGCCCGCCCGCGGCTCGATCGCGTAGACGTCCCAGTTGTCCGTGCGGTCCGGATCCGCGCCGCGCTTGGAGACGAACGCGATCGTCTTCCCGTCGGGAGACCAGGACGGCAGCGCGTCGTCGAAATTGCCGGAGGTCAGCACCTCGAGCTTGCGCGTCTCGCGGTCGACGATCTGGAGATGATCGCGCCGCGTGTCGAGGTAGCCGTACTCGTCGAGCTTGAACTGGAAACGGTCGACGACGATGGGCTTCCTGGGCTTCTTCTTGCCCGAATCCTTCTCGGACGAGGCGGGATCGGGGTCGCGCACGACGAGGACGAGCCGCTTCGAGTCGGGCGCCCAGTCGAAATCCTCGACGCCGCCGGGCAGCTCGGTGATCTTCTCGGCCTCGCCGCCGCCGCGCGGCAGGAGCCAGAGCTCGTCCGCGTCGTTCTCGTCGCCGCGGGACGATAGAAAGGCCAGATAGCGACCGTCGGGACTCCACCGCGGGGTGTTCTCGGACTCCTTGCCGGAGGTCAGCCGCACGGTCTCCTTGCCGTCCCAGCTCGTCATCCAGAGGTGGGTCTCGTGCTTGTCTTCCTTCGCGTCGGTGGTCCGCACCTGGTAGGCGACCCGGCTGCCGTCGGGCGAGACGTCCGGCGCCGAAACGCGGCGGAAGTTCGCGGCGTCGTCGAGCGTGAAAGCGCGCGGTTCGGGCGCGGCGAGCAGGGCCGGCGCGGACAGCAGGACGGCGAGCCCGAGGGTGACACGGCGCATCGGTTCTTCTCCTGTCGGAAACATCGGCCGAGTTTAGCGGAGGAAACTCGGGGTCACGCCGGCCTCGCTCCCGGCCCTAGGCTTCCGGCCGGGCCCGCAGTGCCAGGTACTCGGCGAGCGGCTCGTGGAAGGACCGGATCGGCCGGCCGGTCAGCCGCTCGTACTTCCCCGTGTCGAGGACCGAGTACGGCGGCCGCTTCGCCGGGCGCGCGAGCACGGCCGAAGTCGTGGGCTCGACCGAAACGTCGCCGATCCCGGCGCGCCAGAGGATCTCGCGGGCGAACTCGTTCCAGGAGACCTCGCCGCGGTTGGCGAAGTGGTAGATCCCGAAGGCGCCGGCCTCGAGGAGAGCCACGATCGCCTCGGAGAGGTCCGTCGTCGCCGTGGGGCGCCCGACCTGGTCCGTCACGACGGACAGCTCCTTTCGGCCGCCGGCGACCTGTTTCAGGATCGCCTCGATGAAGTTCCAGCCCGAGCGGCCGAAGAGCCACGACGCCCGCACCACGAGGCTGCCGGGCAGGCGCAGCGCGGCCTCCTCGCCGCCGAGCTTCGTGCGCCCGTAGGCCGACAGGGGGCCAACGGGATCTTCCTCCGTGTACGGAGCCGCCTTCTCGCCGTCGAAGACGAAGTCGGTCGAGATCTGCACGAGCTGGACGCCGCCCTGGCCGCACGCGTCGGCCAGATGTTCCACGGCCCGCGTGTTGACCTCGAAGGCGCGCGAGTCGGTCTCGCAGTCGTCGACCTTCGTGAAGGCCGCGCAGTTGACGACGACGTCCGGGGAAAGCTCGCGGACGGCGCGCGCGACGGCCTTCGCGTCGGCGATGTCGAGGTCCGACCTCGGCCGGGCGAGGACCTCGTGTCCCGACGCCGCGAGGGCCGGTCCCAGATCCGAGCCGAGCATGCCCGCGGCGCCCGTGACGAGGACCCGGCGCCGGCGGCGCGGCGCCGGCTGCGGAGCGGTCAGCAGGGCCGCTTGACTGTCGAGGGAACCCCCGCCCGCCGGCGCCATGCTCGCGGCCGGTCAGCCCGGCTTCTTCGCGGTGGCCGACGACGTGGCCAGCCGCTGCTCGTATTGCGTGCGGTAGTACTCGCGGTACGCGGCGTCGCGCTCCTTGATCGGGCGCCACCACGCCTCGTTGTCGCGGTACCAGCGGACGGTCTCGACGAGGCCCTGCTCGAACGGCGTCGACGGCGTAAAGCCGAGCCGCCCGAGCTTGCTCGCGTCGAGCGAGTAGCGCCGGTCGTGTCCGGGCCGGTCGTCGACGAAGCGGATCAGCGTCTCGGGCTTCCCGAGCTCGCGAAGCACGCGTTTGGTGATCGCGATGTTCTCGTCCTCGTTGCCGCCGGCGATGTTGTAGGTCTCGCCGGGCTTCCCAGCGTCCAGCAGGAAGTCGACCGCGGCCGCGTGGTCGCGCACGAAGAGCCAGTCCCGGACGTTGCGTCCGTCGCCGTAGAGCGGAAGCGGCAGGTCGTCGACGGCGTTCGTCGCGAAGAGCGGGATGAGCTTCTCCGGATACTGGAAAGGCCCGTAGTTGTTCGACGCCCGCGTGATGATCACCGGGACGCCGTAGGACGCCCAGTAGGAATAGGCCAGGCGGTCCCCGCCGGCCTTCGACGCGGCGTAGGGGTTGCGCGGGTTCAGGGGCGATTCCTCGGTGAAGGAGCCGGCCGGGATCGACCCGTAGACCTCGTCGGTCGAGATCTGCACGAACCGCCGCACGCCGCGGCGCCGCGCCTCTTCGAGCAGGACGAACACGCCGCGGACGTCGGTCTCGATGAACGACGCGTCCCCGAGGAGCGACCGGTCCACGTGCGTTTCGGCGGCGAAATTGACGACGGCGTCGCAGCCCTCCATCGCCATCGCCACGACGTCCGGATCCACGATGTCGCCGCGCACGAAGCGGTAGTTCGGCAGGCCCTCGACGTCGGCGAGGTTGGCGGGATTGGCGGCGTAGGTGAGCTTGTCGAGGTTGACGATGGAGACGCCCGCGCCCCGCGACGCGAGAACGTGGCGCACGAAGTTCGAGCCGATGAACCCGCAGCCGCCCGTGACGAGCAGCTTCATACGAGGCCGATCTCCGAGTTGTCGCCCACCAGGAAGCGGTGGACGCGCGGCCGCTCGAGGCCCGGGTGGATGCGCACGTTCTTGCCGATCAGGGAGTCGGCGATGCGGACCGGGATCCGCTCCAGGCGCGAGCCCTCGAGCACGATCGAGTTCTCGATCTCGCAGCGGTCGATGAGGCAGCCCGCGCCGATCGCCGTGTACGGGCCGACGAAGGCGTCGCGGATCTCGGCGCCCTCGCCGATGATCGCGGGGCCGCGCACGATCGCGCGCTCGAGCTTCGCGCCCTTCTCGACGACGACCTTGCCCTCGACGCGGCACTCCGGGGCCGCCGCTTCCCCGCCGCGGGCCACGACCGTGTCGAGGATGATCCGGTTGGCCTCGAGCATGTCCTCGATCTTGCCCGTGTCCTTCCACCACCCCGACACGAGGTGCGGGTGGACGGTCTTGCCGTGGTCCACGAGCCACTGGATCGCGTCGGTGATCTCGAGCTCCTGCCGGGCGCTCGGCCGAATCCCCTTGACCGCGTCCCAGATCGAGTCGTCGAACATGTAGACGCCGACGAGCGCGAGGTCGGACTTCGGCTGCCTGGGTTTCTCGGTCAGGCGGACGACCCGGCCGCCCTCGAGCTCGGCGACGCCGAACTGCGACGGGTTCGGAACCTTCGCCAGCAGGATCTGCGAGTTGCAGCCGATGCGGCGATAGTCTTCGACGAGCGCCGTGATGCCGTCGGCGATCACGTTGTCGCCGAGGTACATCACGAACGGCTCGCCCCGGAGAAAGTTCTCGGAGATCAGGACCGCGTGGGCGAGGCCGCGCGGCGCGTCCTGTTCGATGTACGTGACGCGCGCGCCGAAACGGGACCCGTCGCCCAGGGCCGCCTGGATTTCCTCTTTCGTGTCGCCGACGACCACGCCGATGTCCCTGATCCCGGCGGCGACGATCGCTTCGACCCCGTAGAAGAGGACCGGCTTGTTGGCGATCGGGACGAGCTGTTTGGCGCTGGTGTAGGTCAGCGGCCGCAGGCGGGTGCCCTTGCCGCCGGACAGGATGAGGCCCTTCATTGACGACGGATCATAACGAAAGCGCGGCTACTGCCCCAGCAGCGAGTTGATCGAGCCGTTGACGTCGAGGAGCGTCCCGATGTCCTTCAAGTTGACGACGAGCCGCAGGTCGCGCCGCGGCGCGGGCGGCAGGTCGAGGTCGCGATACTCGAGAAACACGGTGTAACAGGAGCCCTTGTAGGTCAGGAGGAATCGGCCCTCCTGGAGCAGGTTCTGGTCGGCGCTGTACGCCACGCTCGCGTCGATGCGGAAGATCTTGCTCAGGTCGATGCCGCCCGTGAACCGGAACTGGTCGGAGCTGGCGACGACCTGTCCCGGCAGCGTGACGGGGTTCGACTCGAACCAGGACAGCGCCGCGTAGTTCGTGCCCCAGTTCGCGCCCGCCGTCAGCGTCGTGCTGGTGAGCTGAGACGCGATCGGGTCATAGTCGAAGGTGGCGTCGAGGTGGAGCAGGCTCCCGGAGGCCACGCGCAGGATGGCCTCGATCGGACCGCTCTTGCGCTGCACCACCTCCTGCGCTCCCGGCAGCAGGATCGTCTGCGGCAGCTCGAAGGCGTACGTCTGGGCGATCTCGAGCGAGGCGATCTCCTCGGCCGAGCCCGTGCCGGAGCCGGAAGTCTTGGCGAGCAGCCGGTTGACGATCGCGTAGCGGACCTGGTTCTCGCCGAGCGTCGTGTCGATCTGGTCGAACGCGGGGATCTTCTCCGGGTTCTCGACGTTCGAGATGTACGTGTAGTCGACGCGCGGCTCGATGACGTGCTTCAACTTCACCCACGGCCCGATGTCGACGTCGTAGATCCGCGAGAACGACGGCCCGACGAGCGACAGGCCCGCGGTGGCGTACGTGCGCAACAGCGAGTTGCCGGTAAAGGTCGTCTGCCCCTCGTCGGTCGAGTCCGTGTACTCGGTCACGCGGCCGCCCGCCTGGGCGAGCACCGAGAGCCAGGGGATCGACTTGATCGGGAACGAGAAGACCGGCGCGACGTCGAAGCGGCCCCACAGGCCGTGGAGGAGCCCCTGGCCCTTGTCGACGTAGAGGCCGGAGAGGGAGCCCTCGAGCGCGAAGAAGACGGGCGAGTCTCCGATCGGCGCCGTCCGGTGGAAGTACTCGAGCGACGGGAGCCGCTCCTGGATGACGGTCGCGGCGTAAAAGGTCTCGGTGCGCTCGAAGCGCAGGTTGACCGAGTCGGCGCCGATGTTGCGCGTCAGGTAGGCGAAGGACGGGATCTGCTTGGCCGAGTTGAGATTGAAGTTCTTCTCCCAGTCCTGAAGGTACTCCTCGTCGGAGTAGGCGCGCACCGAAACGACGCCGCGGATGTCGTACGGCAAATCGTCCGAAACGTGGTCGAGGCGCAGCTTCCAGCGCGTTTCCACCCCCGTCGTGTAGACGCCGAGGCTCCCGTTGGGCAGCGTGCAGGGACCGTTGCCTCCGTTGGGCGGCGCCTGCGACAGGGGCACGCACTCGGTGGCATCCTGGTCGCGCACGACGAAGCCCTGAAACAGGCCGGCCGATTCGGCGGTCGGCCGCCAGCGCGCCTCCTCCCCCAGCCCGACCGTGCCGTCGCTGAAGAGATCGAGTTGCGTCGTGATGTCGGTCGACCGGCCCGTCACCCAGTAGTAGTTGAGGCCGAGGAAAGCGCCCCGCTCGTTGCTGTAGCCGAGCCCGGGGACGAGGAAGCCCGAGGCGCGGCCCTCCTTCGTCGGCCAGATCAGGTACGGCGTGTAGAACAGCGGCACGGAGCCCGCCTTGAACGTGACGTCATGCATGCGCGCGTAGTCGTCGATCGTGATGGTCGCCTGCGACATCGCGAACTGCCAGGCCGGCCTGGGCACCTCGCACGACGTGAAGAAACCCTTGTTCACGCGGTAGGTCGCCTCGCCGATCTTCTCGATCGACTGCGCGACGATGTGGTAGGTGGGCGGCAGGTCCGCGGTCGCGTCTTCGACGACGCCGGTCTTCGTGTCGAGGTCGAAGGTGCCGTGCGTGCCGGAGATCCTCGTCGGCCCCTGGTCGATCACCACGTGGCCGGTCAGGGTCGCGGTCTTCGTCGGGAAGTCGTAGTGCGCCTCGTCGGCCGTGATCTTGACGTCCTGGTACTCGATGACGACCTCCTCGCTCCCCTCCCAGTAGAGGTCCTTCTCGAAGTGCACGGGCTTTTTCGTGTACAGGCGGACCTCGCCGCCCTTTTCGGGAACGTGAAACTTGAGCTGGAAGTTCGGCTTGGTCTTGAACCGGGACTCGAACGGATCGGCCTGGCTGTAGGGATCCTGCGCGAGCGCCGCGATGGAGGTACCGAGAAACAGAACGGCGGCGAGGGCGAGCTTCACGCGTCCATGGAGCGAATGGAAGCGGCTTCCCGGAATGCGGCGCCGGTCTTCGCGCGGACCTCCTCGATCCCGACGCCCGGGGCGAGCTCGACGAGCTCGAGGCCGACGCCTCCCGGCCGGACGTCGAAGACGCAGAGGTCCGTGATGATGCGGTGGACGCAACGCAGCCCCGTCAGGGGCAGCGTGCAGCGCTTCAGAATCTTGTGCTCGCCGGACTTCGCCGTGTGCTCCATCGTCACGACGAGCCGGCGGGCGCCCGCCACCAGGTCCATGGCGCCGCCCATGCCTTTGACCATCTTCCCCGGGATCATGTAGTTGGCGATCGAGCCTTCTTCGTCCACCTGCATGGCGCCGAGGATCGACAGGTCGATGTGTCCCCCCCGGATCATCGCGAAAGACTCCGCCGAAGAGAAATACGACGCTCCGGGCTTGACCGTCACGGTCTCTTTGCCGGCGTTGATCAGATCCGGGTCGACGTCGGCCTCGGCGGGATAGGGCCCGAGACCGAGGATGCCATTCTCCGACTGGAGGACCACCTCCATCCCCGCGGGGATGTGGTTGGCGACCAGCGTCGGCATCCCGATGCCGAGGTTGACGGTGTAGCCGTCGCGCAGCTCCCGGACGGCCCGCCGGATGATCCCCTCGCGGTCGAGCACGGCGCCGCCCCTCAGCCCTTCCGCACCGTGCGCCGCTCGATGCGCTTCTGGCGCGGCGCGACGACGACGCGCTGGACGAAAACGCCGGGCGTGTGGATCGCCTCGGGGTCGAGAGCGCCGACCTCGACGAGCTCTTCGACCTCGGCGACCGAGATGCGGCCCGCGGTCGCGGCCATCGGGTTGAAGTTGCGCGCCGCCTTGCGGTACACGAGATTCCCCAGCCGGTCCGCCTTCCAGGCCGCGACCATCGAGAAGTCGCCGACGATCCCGCGCTCGAGGACGTAGTCGCGGCCGTCGAAGTTCTTGACTTCCTTGCCCTGCGCCACCAGCGTGCCGACGCCGGCCGGCGTGTAGAACCCGGGGATGCCCGCGCCGCCGGCCCGCATCCGCTCGGCGAGCGTTCCCTGGGGGACGAGCTCCACTTCGAGCTCGCCCGACAGGAACTGCCGCTCGAACTCGGCGTTCTCGCCCACGTAGGAGGAAACCATCTTCCGGATCTGGCGGGTGCGGAGCAGCAGGCCCAGGCCCCAGTCGTCGACGCCGCAGTTGTTCGAGACGATCGTCAGGTTCCTGACGCCCTTGCGAACCAGGGCGCCAATCAGGTTCTCGGGGATCCCGCACAGGCCGAACCCGCCCACGACCAGCGTCGCCCCGTCGGACACGTCCCGGACCGCCTCGTCGGCGGTGGCGACGACCTTCTGAATCATCCGACGCGATGATAGCGGACCGGCGGCCCGACCCGCCATCCGCCGCGCGTTCCGCGCTAGGAGGCCGCTTCGGCGACGGCGAGGAACTCGGCGACGTCGAGGTCGTCGCTCGAACCGGGGAGCGCGCGGAGGCGGTCGCGCGACGCCGCGCGCCCGGGCGGGGCGGGTGACCGCACGACGTCGATCTGCCGCACGCGGTAGCCGCTCGCCTCGAAGAGATCGACGAGCGTGCGCCGCGTGAAGAACCGGACATGCGTGCCCGACAGCAGCGAATAGGGCACGTAGTCGAAGCGGCCGCGGATCAGGTCGTCGATCACGGACCAGTGCCCGACGTTGGGGACGGACGCCACGACGACGCCGGACGGCGCGAGCCAGGCGCGCACCCGAACGAGCGCGTCGGACGGATCCTCCAGGTGCTCGAGGACGTCGCCGAAGAGAACGGCGTCGAACGTCCGCCCGAATCCGGCGCCGGAGGACTCGAGCGCCACGGCGCGGACCTCGTCGTACACGGCGGCCGCGGCCGCGGCGTCCTCGGCGTCGGGCTCGATCCCGGCAAGGAAGGCGACGCCGCGCGCGCGCAGCGCGGCCGCGGTCGCGCCCCGCGAGCAGCCGACGTCGAGGACCGCCCGTGCGCCCTCGGGGACGAGCGCCGCGAGGTCGGCGCGCGGCGACGCGTCCATCGCGCCGTACCGGTGCAGGTACGCGCCGCGGTCGACCGCGGCCGAGAGGGGCCGGAGCCTTTCCGGCAGGCGCTCGAGGGGGTCGCCACGGGCCGCGCGCTCCAGGGCCGCGCGCCGGATCGCGTAGACGGGCGAGGCCGGGGCCTCGACCGGCGCGGGACCCGCCGCGGCATTCGCCACCGCGGCCGCGGCCTCCTCGAGCAGCGTCGGCGTCGAGTAAGCGAACGGGGGCGCGACGCGCGCCGCCTCGCACCAGGGCTCGTTCGTGCCCGGCAGGACGAGGTCGAGGTCGGGCCGCGCCGCGAGGCCCGCGATCAGGCGCGCCGCGGCCGGTGCGACGAGATAGGCCTCCGGGTCGGCGTGGACGAGGACGAGCGGGCTCTCCCCCGCGGCGTCCGCCACGACGGGGGCGCGGCCCGGGGTTTCCGTCCGGCGCGCGGCCGGGAGACCGCGCTGCAGGCGCGCGAGGACCCGCCAGGCCCACGGCGCCTCGGCCCGGAACCGGGGAACGCCGCCCGAGACGAGATCGAAGGCGTCCGGCCTCAGACCGTCTCGACGAGCATCGCCGTGGCCTCTCCGCCGCCGATGCAGATGGCCGCGATGCCCCGCTTCTTGCCCTCCTTGCGGAGA
The DNA here is from genome assembly GCA_035500755.1 of Thermoanaerobaculia bacterium. Classification (GTDB taxonomy): domain Bacteria; phylum Acidobacteriota; class Thermoanaerobaculia; order UBA5066; family Gp7-AA6; genus DAHUXD01. The sequence continues at coordinate 18,921 of DATJXB010000030.1, forward strand.
GCGTGAATGAGCGTCGTCAGGATGCGCGCGCCCGAGGCGCCGATCGGGTGGCCGAGCGCCACCGCGCCGCCGCGGACGTTGACCTTCGCCGGATCGAGCGAGAGCTCCCGGATCGCCGCCATCGCGACGGCGGCGAACGCCTCGTTGACCTCCCAGAGGTCGACGTCGGCGGTCTTGAGCCCCGCCTTCGACAGGAGTTTCTGCACGGCGCCGACCGGCGCCGTCGTGAACCACTCCGGAGCCTGGGCCACGCCCGCCGCCGCGACGATGCGGGCGATCGGCTTCCAGCCCTTCGCTTTCGCCTTGTCGGCCGACGCGACGACGAGCGCCGCGGCGCCGTCGTTGATCTTCGAGGAATTCGCGGCCGTCACCGTGCCGTCCTTCTGGAAGGCGGCCTTCAGCGTCGGCATCTTGTCGAGCGGCGCCGAGAACGGCTCCTCGTCCGCGTCGATCTTCAGCGGGTCACCCTTCTTCTGCGGCACCTCGACCGCCACGATCTCGTCGGCGAAGAGCCCGGTCTTCGAGGCGTTCTGCGCCCGCTGGTACGACTCGAGGGAGAAGGCATCCTGCGCCTCGCGCGTGAAGTGGTACTTGCCGACGCAGAGCTCGGCACAGTTGCCCATGTGGGTGTCCTTGTACGGGTCCCAAAGGCCGTCCTTGATCATCGAGTCCACGAGCGTGCCGTTGCCCATGCGCAGCCCCGTCCGAGCTTTCTCGAGGAGATACGGAGCGTTCGACATCGACTCCATGCCGCCCGCGACGGCGACGTCGTATTCGCCGGCGACGATCGCGTTGCCGGCGTCCATGACCGCGCGCATGCCGGAGCCGCAGACCTTGTGGACCGTGACGCACGGAACGCTGTCGGGAATCCCGGCGCCGAGCGAGGCCTGCCGGGCCGGCGCCTGCCCGATGCCCGCCTGGAGGACGTTGCCCAGGATCACCTGTTCGACGTCGCCGGGCGAAACCCCGGCGCGAGTCAGCGCCGCCCGGATCGCGGCCGATCCCAGAGCGGGCGCGGACAGCGAGGACAGCTTTCCGAGAAACGAGCCGATCGGCGTCCGAGCGGCGGAGAGGATGACGAGCTCTTTCATAGGGGGCGCATCTTATCGCCGCCCTCAATTACGCTACTTCGCGGACTCCAGCTTCCAACCGTTCCGCACCGTCGTGGCGTTGCAGTAGGTCTTGAGGCAGTCGACGTTGTTCAAGCAGGCGACGACGGCCTGGCAGGCCGTAGCGGGCGTCGAGCCGGCCTCGAGCGGGGTCATCTGCGTGCACTTGCCCGAGTAGGCCGGGTTCGTCAGGACGCAGGCGGCCTGCGGCGTCGGCGTCTTCTGTCGCGCCGACGAGGGCGCGCCGCCGGCGACGAGCAGGATCACGGCGAGGGCGAGGACGGTCGCGCGGGACGGTCCGGGAACTCGGCTCACGGCGTTCCTCCCTTCGGGCCGCTCGGGCCCGCTCCATGATAGCGCCCGCCTGCCCCTCGGGTTACCCTGTGTTCATGTCGGTGGTCGTGGCCGTGGATTTCGGCGAAAAGCGGATCGGCCTGGCGACCTCGGACGCGTCGGGCCTGCTCGCGACCCCGCGCGTCACGTTGGCCCGCAAGAGCGACGCTGCCGCCGTCGCGGCCCTCGCGCGATTCTGCCGCGACGAAGACGCGGCCCTCGTCGTCTTCGGCATCCCCCGCTCGCCGGAGGGTGTGGAGAGCGCGTTCGCCGGGCGCATCCGCTCCTTCGCCGCCCGCTTCGAGCGGGACTCGGGCCTGCCCGTGCGATTCCACGAGGAAACCCTGACGTCCGACGAGGCGGCTCGCCGCCTCCCGCGCCGCGCCCGCAAGGAGGACCTCGACCGGACGGCCGCGGCGGTGCTGCTCGAGGATTACCTGCTCTCGGCGGGCCCGAGGCCGCGGTGAGCGCCGTCCGGCGCGTCCTCCGCATCGGCCTGCTGCTGGCGCTGCTCGCCCTGGCGATCGGCGTCTATTTCTACCGGGAGCTCGAATTCCCGAGGCGGCCGCCGACCGGCGAGGAAGTGATCGTCTTCTTTCCGTTCGGCACGTCGACCACCGAGATTTTCCGCCGTCTCGACGCCGAAGGCGTCGTCCGTCCCGCGCGCCTCGCCGAGGCCTTCTACCGCGTGGCCCGGAGCGCGACCGCGCTGCAGGCCGGCGAGTACCGCTTCACGCGGCCCACACCGCTGTCCGAGGTCATCGCGCGGATGGGACGGGGCGACGTGTTGCGGCACACGATCGTGGTGCCGGAGGGCCTGACCGCCGAAGAGACCTTCGAGCTCTTCTGGAGCCGCAGCATCAGCCGGCCCGAGGCGTTCCGAAACGCGTTCCGAAACCCGCAGCTCATCGCGTCGGTCGCCCGCGGCGCACCGGACCTCGAAGGGTTCCTCTTCCCGGACACCTACTCCGTGACCCGCTCGACGTCCGCGCGGCAGATCGTCGAGACGATGCTCGCCAACTTCCGCCGGCACTTCGGCCCCGACCTGCGCGCCCGCGCCCAGGCCATGGGCCTGACCGAGCGCGAGGCGGTCACGCTCGCTTCGATCGTGCAGAAGGAGACCTCGCTCGACCGCGAAGAGCCGGTGATCGCCGGGGTCTACTGGAACCGCCTGCGCCACCGCATGCGCCTCCAGGCCGACCCGACCGTCACCTACGCCTTGAAGCGCGACGGCAAGTGGACGGGGACGCTCTACCGCTCGGACTACGGCTACGACTCGCCGTTCAACACCTACGTCGTCGACGGGTTGCCACCGGGTCCGATCTGCAACCCGGGAGCCGACGCGCTGAAGGCGGCCGCCTCGCCCGCGAAGACCGAGTTCCTCTACTTCGTCGCCGATGGTGCGGGCGGTCACACGTTCTCGAAGACCTTCCAGGAGCACCTCGACGCCATCGCCACCGCCCGGCGTCAGCGCGCCGCCTCGGGCGGCGGCGACACGCCCGCGGAAGCGCACGCGCGAAACTCGGGCCGCTCTTCCCGCGCGCCTTGACCGCTGGCCGGGGGCACGCGACAATCCTCGGAACGCCCCCACGACAATGACGACGGAAACGCTGCCCCGTCCGTTCGGACGGTATTCGCTCACGGCGGCCCTGGGGTCCGACGCGCTCGGCCGGGTCTACCGGGCCGTCCGCCTGACCGACGACCGGCCGTTCGTCCTGTTGCGGATGCTCGAGACCGACGAGCTCCCCGCCGAATCGATTCTCGACGCCATCGAGGAAAGCGGCGAGGTCCACGAGTTCCTGAAGCACGCCGCGATCGCGCGGGGCGTCGACATGGACGCCGTCGACGGCGTGCCCTACATCGCCTGGATCCAGCAGAGCGGCCGCACCCTCGACGCTCTCCTCTCCAAGTGCCGCGTCCTCGGGCGCAAGGTGCCGGTCGAGCACGCCCTCCTGATCGCCGAGAAGGTCGCGACGGCCCTCGACCACGCCTACAACACGACGATCGACGACGATCGCACGCTCCACGGTCTGCTGTGGCCGGGGTTCGTCACCCTGTCCGACGACGGCGAGACACGCCTCGCCGGGTTCGGCCTGGCGCCGGGCATCCTCCCCGCGATCCGCAAGCCGCGCCTCGCGGCCGAGATCGGGCCCTACGTCGCGCCGGAGGTCCGGGAGCGCGGCGCGCCCGGAAAGAATTCGGACGTCTACTCGGTGGGCGTCCTGCTGCTCGCGCTGCTGGCGGGTCCGCCGATCCCGCCCGACCCGTTCGCCGCCGTGAAGGGCCTCGCCGGAGCGCCGCCGCCGCCCGTGGCGCCCGAGATCCTCGCGGTCCTGCGGATGGCGCTCGCGCCGGCCGACGCGCGCTACAAGACGAGCGGAGACCTGCGGCGCGAGCTCGGCAAGCTGCTCTTCTCGGGACCGTATTCGCCCTCGACCTTCAACCTCGCGTACTTCTTGAACGAGCTCTTCCGGAAGGAAATCGAGAACGAGTCGCGCGCGCGATTGACCGAGGGGGGCCGCGACGCCGAGCCGGCGCCGCCGGCCCGGGAGCCCCCGCGCGCCGAGACCCGCCGGCTCGAACCGCCCGCCGACGGCACGCCCGGCGACGAGCCGGCGCCGCCACGGCGTCGCGGCGCGATCGCCGCCGCGGGAGCCCTCGTCGTGGCCGCCGCGATCGCGGGCGGCGTCTACGTGGTCGCCCGGAGACAGCCCGCCGCGGCGCCGAAGCCGGCCACGCCCGCCGCCCCGCTGCCCGTCCGCGCCACGCCCACGCTCCTGCCGGAGCTGGCCGCGACGCCGGCCGGCCCCACGAGCTCGATGTCCGAAGCGGACTTCCGCGAAGAAGTGGCCCGACGGCTGGCCGTCGAGGTTCAGAAGCTCGAAGCCGGCGCGAAAGCGCGCACCGCACGAGAGGCGGCCCGGACGGCGTCTTCCGAACCCGAGCCGGCGGCGGCGCCGGTGATCCCCGTTCCCGCGCCGACGGCGGCGGCCCTCGCCGCGCCCGCGACACCTGCCCCCGTGCCGACCGACGTCCCGATCGCCCGGGCCGAGCCACCGGCGCTTCCCACGGCCGTTCCGGCACCCGTCCGCCCGTCCGTGCGCGCCGGCGCGCTCGTTGCGCTCGAGGAAGTCGACCGGCCGCCGCGTGTCGCCCGTGTCGTGAAGCCGGCCTACCCGCCGCTCGCTCTCCAGGCGCGCATCGGGGGCATCGTCATTCTTCGCGTGCTCGTGTCGGAGCAGGGCGCTCCGGCCGAGATCGAAGTGCTCCGCCCGGGCCGCGCCGGACTGACCGAATCGGCCGTCCGGGCGGTCAAAGAGTGGACGTTCGAGCCGGCCTCGAAAGACGGCGTCCCCGTCCGGACCTGGATCTCCGTGCCGATTCCGTTCGAGCCCTAGGCGACGCCGATCATTTCGGCGCCGGGTACTCGATTCCCTTCAGGCTCGGGTCCTTGGTCCGGAGGAACTCCTCCATCACCTTGTCGTCGACCCAGGAGATCTCGGTGCCGTCGATGAAGTACGTCGGCGTCGACTTCACGCCGAGGCGCTGGCCCTCGTCGAGGTCCTTGCGCACGTCGGCGAGGCTCTCCTCGCGCAGGTAACACGCCAGGAAATCGGCGCGCGGGATCCCGGCCGCCTCCGCCGCGGTCAACGCGAGCTGGTCGATGCCCTCGACGGTCATGACCGCCTGCTGGGCGTAGACCTGCTTCTTGAAGGCGAACATCGCCGGCGCCTTGGCGAACCGGAAGATGCAGTCGGCCGCCGAGGCCGCCTTCATGGACCAGACGTGCGAGAACCACAGCGGAAAGAACTTGTAGTAGCGCTTGTACGAAAGTTTCGGGTTGGCTTCGAGGAGCTGGTCCATCTGGAGGCCGCGGAACCGGCAGTAGCCGCACTCCATGTCGGCGTACTCGACCATCGTGATCGCGCCGTTCGCCTTGCCCTCGTAGCGGTTCTGCGACAGGTCGATCCGGCGCTTGCGCTCCTCGCGCGGATCCATCTGGAAGTCCCAGAGCGTTCCGTTCAGGTAACGCGACCCGTCCGCCGTCACGTAGCCGGGCACCCGCATCGGACCGAAGCCCGTCTCGATGGCCATGGTGACCGCCTTGAGACCCGCCGCGTCCTGGCCGGGCGTCAGGCTCGCCTTTGCCCGCGTCCGATACAGCTGCGACGTCCGCGCCTCCATCCAGGCGAGGTCGGCGTCGCTCTGCACCGGCTTCGGATTCGGGTTGGCGACCGTGTCGCCGTCGAAGAACCACTTTCCGTCGTCGGAGACGTAGATGGTCTTTTCGACGTTCAGCTTCGCGTACTTCCCGTTGCGCTTGATCTTGTAACCCTGGAACCCCGCGAGGCGCTCGGTGCCCTTCTCGACCGTGATCTTCGAGGCCGGGTCGAAGGTGAGGTAGTTCAGGAGGTAGCCGGGCAGCCGCGCCTCGACGCCGCCGGTGACGGGGGCCTTCGCGGCCTGACGCGCGGCGAGCGCGGTGCATTCGACGGCGGCGGCGAGCAGGACCACGAATCCCAGGATGCGCTTTTTCATTCCTCTATCCCCTTATCCCTATTCAACGGTGTTCTTGAACCGGGGGCAGGCCCTTTTCTAACAGATCGAGGGAGCGAATGGCTCCCGGCTGGTCCGGCTTGAGGGCGAGCGAGCGCCGGAAGAAGGCCACGGCCGCGTCCCGGCGGCCCAGGCACGTGTTCAGGAGCCCCAGCACGTTCAGGGTGTCGGGGTTCTGGGTGGAGCCCGCCAGAGGGGCCACGACGGCCTCGGCCCCCGCGCAGTCGTGGGCCTTGAACCGCAGGATCGCGAGCCGCCGCGCGACGGCTTCGCTCGACGGATAGGCCCGGACGCCCCGCTCGAGGAGCTCGCGCTCCGCGGCGGGTTTTCCCTTCTCCTCGTAGAACGCGGCCCAGGCCATCAGCGTGCCCTCGGCGTCGGCGTGACCGGCCTCGAGCGACTGGAAGAGGTCGTTCAGCGCCTCGCGGTCGTCGCCGCTCGTGCGCCTCAGGATCGCGAGGTTGAACAGCGGCGAGGCGTAGCCGGGCCGGAGCTCGAGCGCCTTGTGGAACGCCTTCTCCGCGGCGACCAGGTTCTCCCGGCCGCCCTCCTTCGAGAGATAGAGGCCCAGGTTGTTCCACGCGCCTTCGGTCAGCCCCGGCCGGTCGCCGCCAATCGGCGCGAGCTTGCCCGGCTCGCTTCCCGAGAGGTACCCCAGGGCGAGGAGCTTCTTGGTGTACTCGCTCGCGTCCTTCTCCGACATCGCCTCCGCCTCGAGCCGGCGAACGGTGATCCCGGACATGTCCTTGCGGGCCGGCGTCGTCAGGCCGTCGAAAGCCTCCTTCAGCACGCGGCCGGTGCTCCGCCGGTCGACGGGCAGGCCGAGCAGCGCCGCGACCGTCGGCTCGACGTCGAAGACGGACGCGCTCCCGCGCGCGCCGCCGCCGCGCACGCGCGCGCCCCAGGCGGCGAAGACGCCCTCGAGGCGGTGCCAGAAGCCGGCCGTCGCGGGGTTGAGCGAGGCGCGGGCGCACGACCGGTCCTCGCCCCACTTGAAGCCGTGGTCGGAGTTGACGATCAGGGTCGCGCCGTCCTCGGCAGCGCGCCGCATCCACTGGCCGAGCAGGCGGTCCACCAGCGCGTAGTACTCGTCGACCGCGCGGCGGTAGCGGTTGAAGTCGGCGTCGCTGACGCAGGCGAGCTTGGGCGGCACGTACGACGCGAAGACATGGCCGATCACGTCGGTGCCCTCGAAGTAGACCATCGTCAGGTCCGGGAGCTGGCGGTCGTAGAGCTCGCGGGCGATCCGCGCCTCGACCCGTGTGGCCCCGATCGTCCGCGCGAGCGCGAGGATCGGGTTGGCGAGCCCCTCGCCGCTGGCCCGCGCCGCCGCGATCTCGCCGGCCGAGACGTCGAGATAACGCAGGAGCTCCGCGTCGGAGACCTCGCTCTCGCGGGCCGTGATCTGCTCGACGCCGGCGGACAACGACGCGGGGTACGCCAGGCCCTGGCGGGCGAGGCCCTCGAAGAGAATCGCGCTCGCGTGATCCGAGACGAAGAAGCCTTTGACTTCTTCGGCCGGGTGCGTGCCCCACCAGCCGACGACACCCACCGAAAGCCCCTCGGCGGAGGCGACGTTCCAGATCGCGGGCACCGCGCGCGAGCGGCCGGAGATCGGCACTTTCTGCCCCGTCGCCGGGTCCACTTCCTGGAAGTCGAGGATCCGGTGCACGTCCGGACCGACGCCGGTCGCGAGCGTCGTCCACACGATCGGCGAGAGGATCGGCAGGAACGACTGCAGCTTCGCCGTGTAGCCTTCGGCGGCGAGCTTCTTCCAGTTGGGCATCTTCCCGTCGGCCGCAAGCCGGTCGACGAGGTCCCAGTCGAGGCCGTCGAGCCCGAGCCAGATCACGGGGACGCGGCCGCCGGCAGGGCGGCGGGTGCGCGTCGCGGGGTCCTGCGCCTCGACCTTCGGCGCGGCGGCCGGCGCCGGCGTCGGGACGGAGGGAGCGGTCTCGGGGCCCCGGCCGCAGGCGGACGCTGCGAGGAGCAACGCGAGAAGCGCGCGCGGGTGGCGCGCGCGCCTCAGGACGGACCCCCGGCAGCCGGCGCTCCTCCGAGCACGGAGAGCGATTGAATCACCTTCGGCTGGTTCGGCTCGATCGCGAGCGAGCGCTGGAAGAGGCGGATCGCGTCCTCGCGGCGGCCCAGGCACGCGCGCACGAGCGCGAGCGCGTTCAGCGTCTCGGGGACGTGCGTGGACCCCTCGAACTGGGAAAGCAGCGCGTCGGCGCGCCGGCAGTCCTTCTCCTGGTAGCGCAGGAGCGCCAGCGCGCGGCGGACCGGCTCGTTGCCGGGATAGGCCGCCACGCCCCGTTCGAGGACCTCGGCGGCGTGACGTTCGTCCTTCTTGAGCTCGTAGGCGAGGCTCCAGTCGAGGATCATCTCCTCCGGATCGGGGCGCCCATTCAGCGCCGCGAACAGCTCGTCGATCGCCTCGCGATCGAGCCCGCGCAGGCGGTGCAGGGCAGCGAGATTCAAGCGCGCGCTGCCGTAGTCGGGCGCGAGCTCGAGCGCGCGCCGGTAGGCCTTCTCGGCCTCGGCGAGATCGGCGTTCCCGGAACGGCTCGAGAGATAGAGGCCGAGGTTGTTCCAGGCCATCTCCGTCAAGCCCGGGCGATCGCCGCCGGTCGGGGCGAGAGCCGCGGCTTCCTTTCCGGACAGGTAGCCGAGGGCCAGGAGCTTCTTCGCGTACTCGCTCGATTCCTTCTCCGACATCGCCGCCGCGGCGAGCCGCCGCACCGGAACTTTCGCGGCCAGATCCTCGTGCGGCGGCGCCGGGAGGTCGCGAAACGCCGCCCGGATCGGAACTCCCTTCGCGCGCCCGTCGACGGGCAGCCCGAGAAGCGCCGCCACCGTCGGCTCGACGTCGAAGACCGTCGCCCGGCCCCGCTCGGCGCCCTTCACGACCCGCGCGCCCCAGGCCGCGAAGACGCCGTCGAGGCGATGCCAGAAGCCGGCCGTGTCCGGATTGAGCGACCCGCGCTCGCAGGAGCGGTCGCTCCCCCACTTGAAGCCGTGATCGGACGTGACGAGGAGCGTGGCGCCGTCTTCCTCCGCCCGACGCATCCACTGCCCGAGCAAGCGGTCCACGAGCGCGTAGTACGCGGCCGCCGTGCCGCCGTAGCGCGCGAAGTCCTCGGCCGAGACGCACCGCAGCTGGGGCGGGGCTTCGGTCGCGAAGAGGTGACCGACGACGTCGGTCCCCTCGAAGTAGACCATCATCAGGTCCGGAAGGTTTCGGTCGTAGAGCTCGCGGGCGATCCGGGCCCCGGCCTTCGTGGCCCCGATGGTGCGCGCGAGCGCCGCCAGGCGATTGGACATGCCGACGCTACCCGCCCGCTCGGCGCCGATCTGAGCGGCGGGCATCTGGACGAAGGCGGTCAGCTCTTCGTCGGAGATCTTGCCTTCGCGCTCCGAGATCTGCTCGACCCCGGCGGCGAGGGAGGTCGGAAACGCCACGCCTTCTTTCGGCAGGCCGTCGAAGAGGATCGGGCTCGCGCGGTCGGAGATGAAGAACCCCTTGACCTCTTCGGCCGGATGCGTGGCCCACCAGCCGACGACGCCGACCGTCAGACCCGACGCCGACGCGACGTTCCAGATCGCCGGGAGCGCCCGCGAACGGCCGGAGATCGGCACCTTCTGCCCCGTCGCCGGATCGAGCTCCTGGAAGTCGAGCACGCGGTGCACGTCCGGCCCGACGCCGGTCGCGAGCGTCGTCCACACGATCGGCGAGAGGATCGGCATGTAGGAGGTCAGCTTCGCCGTGTACCCTTCCGCCGCGAGGCGCTTCCAGTTCGGCATCCGGCCCTCGGCCGCGAGGCGATCGACGAGCTCGAAGTCGAGGCCGTCGAGGCCGACCCAGATCACGGCGCTTCGGGAGCCGGACGGGCGTTTCGCGCGCGCGGCGACGTCCTCGAGCGCCGTCGATTCGGACTTTGCCGCGGCCTTCGGCGGGGCGTTCGGGGCCGCCGGCTCGCGGCGGCACGCGGCCGCGGCGAGGCACAGGACGACGGCGACGCCGCGCCGCCCGATCCGTCCGGGCATCAGGAAGCCGGGCTCTTCGCCGCGGGCTTCGAGGGCTCCGACAGCTGGCCGTCGATGTAGTGCTCGACCAGGTCGGGCTCGGAGGTCAGCCAGGCGCCGCGAAAGAAAAAGACGGGCGTGCCGTTCAGGCCGAGGCGCAGGGCGAGGTCGATGTCGGCGACGACGCGGTCCCGGGCCCGCCCGCTCGCGATCTCCGCGTCGAAGGCCTTTCGGACCCCCGCCGACTCCGCGATGTCCCCGGCGAGATCACGCGCGCCCTTTGCGTTCATCCCCGAAGCCGCGGCGAAGACCTGCCGCTCGTAGTTGTCGAGCAGCGGCGGCGAGACCGCCCGGAGCGCCGCGGCGCTCTCGGCCGCGGCGAACGACCACTCGTGGATCTTGACGAGCGGGAGAAACCGCGTCTCGAACGCGCCGCCGTGGGTGAAGGTGTAGTCACGCACCTGCGGCGCGCGGACCCGGCACCGCTCGCACTGGAAGTCGATGAAGGAGGTCACGGTGAAGACCGGCTTCCTGCCGGGGGGCGCGGCGGCGGGAACCTCGGCGAGAAGTTTCGCGCGCGTGACCTCGGGCGCGACGTCGAGCGGGAAAAACTCGCCGAGCAGCACCGACGCCCCGTCCTGGGAGACGAAGCCGCGGAGCGTCGCGATCGCCTCGGGCGCCTGCTGGATGCGCACGGCGATCGGGATGAGCGCGCCGAGCGCGGCGCCCTTGACGCCGATCCCGACGGGAAGCCCGAAGTCCTGCTGCAGCGCGGCGCGGATGTTGGCCAGATCGGTCGCCGGGTCGAAGGGCTTGTTCTTGCGCCCGTCGTCGTGGAGCACCTGGCCGACGAAGATTTCCTTGCGGGCGTCGTCGACGAGAGCGACGTTGGATTCGTTGCGGTTCTTCAGCTCGCAGGAACGTTCGGCGCGGTAAGCCTCGTAGCCCGGAATGACGACCTCGGGAGCCGCGGCCGCCGTCACCTTGTTGCCCGGACAGACCGAGTACCAGCCGGTGAAATACCGGGCGACCTGCTGGCGCGTGGCCTCGTCGGCGCGCGCCCCGGAAGCGGCAAAAAGGGCCGCCGCGAAGGCCAGGAGAGCGGTCTTCCGCATGCCGCGAACCTTAACACGCCCAAGGGCTTGCAGAATTTCCGGCGCCGTCGATCAAGGCGCCGGCCTGGCTTTCGGCGCCCCCTTCTCGAGGAGATCGAGCGACTGCAGGACGCCGGGCTGGTCGGCCTTCAACGCGAGGGACTTTCGCAGGAGCGCCGCGGCCTCGACTCGCCGGCCGAGGCAAACCTGGATCAGCGCGAGCGTGTTGAGCGTCTCGGGAGACTGCGTCGTCGCTTCGAATCGCGCGACGGCCTCCCGGGCGCCGGCGCAGTCCTTCGCGTGGTAGCGGACCAGACCGAGCTCGCGCGCGATCGGCTCGTGCTGCGGGTAAGCGAGCGCCCCCCGCTCGAGGAGCTTCCGGGCCGAGCCTGGCCGGCCGCGGTCGTCGAACCCGACGTACCAGTTGAGGATCGTGTCCTCGGCATGCGCGTGTCCGGCCGCGAACGAACGGAAGAGCCAGTCGATCGCCTTCTCGTCCTGCCCGCGCGAGCGATAGAGCGCGGCCAGGTTGAACTGCGGCGTGGAGTATTGCGCCGCGAGCGCCATGGCCCTCTGGAAGGCCGCCTCGGCGGCCGCAAAGTCCTTCGTGTTGTCGCGCAGATAGACCCCGAGGTTGTTCCAGCCGACTTCCGTCAGCCCCGGGCGCTCGCCGCCGGTCGGGGCGAGCTTCGCCGGCTCGGAGCCCGAGAGATACCCGAGAGACTGAAGACGCCGGGCGTACTCGTTCGCCTCCTTTTCCGAGAGGCCCTCGGCCTGGATCCGGCGCACGACCAGAGTGTCGAAGAGATCGCGGCGCGGTGGAACGGTAAGGTCCGGCAGAGCCTCGCGCAGGACGCGGCCCCGGACGCGCCGATCGACCGGCAGGTCCAGGAGCGCCGCGACGGTGGGCGCCAGGTCGAACACGGACGCGGCGCCGCGCTGCGGATTCCGACGCACGCGCGCTCCCCAGACGGCGAACACCCCTTCGAGGCGGTGCCAGGCCGCCGACATCGATGGGTTCTTGAGATCGGACGGGTCACAGGATCGGTCGGAGCCCCACTTGAAGCCATGGTCCGAGTTCACGACGAGCGTCGCGCCGTCTTCGTCGGCCCGCCGCATCCACTGCCCGAGCAGGCGGTCGACCTCCGCGTAGTACTCGTCCACGGCGCGGTGATAGCGCGCGAAATCGCTCTCCGAAACGCAGGGCAATCTGGGAGGCACGAACGGCGCGAACGCGTGGCCGACGACGTCGGTCCCTTCGAAATAGACCATCATCAGGTCCGGCAGATTGCGGTCGTAGAGGTCGCGGGCGATCCGCTGCTGCACGCGCGTCGCGCCGAGAAGCCGCGCGAGCGCCGCAACGGGGTTCGAGAGCCCGGCGCCTCTCGAGCGGGCAATCTCCTCGAGCGGCACGTCGAGAAACCGGGCGAGCTCGGCGTCCGAGACGACGCCCTCGCGCGCCGCGATCTGCTCGACCCCGGCGGAGAGCCCCGCCGGATAGGCCACCCCGGTGCGCGGGAGGCCTTCGAAGAGGATCGGGCTCGCGTGGTCCGAGACGAAGAACCCCGAGACTTCCTCCGCCGGATGCGTGGCCCACCAACCCACGACGCCGACCGAGCGCCCCTCGGCGGAGGCGACGTTCCAGATCGCGGGCACCGCGCGCGAATATCCCGAGATCGGGACCTTGAGGCCGCTCTTCGGGTCGATTTCCTGAAAATCCAGCACGCGATGGACGTCCGGCGCGACGCCGGTCGCGATGGTCGTCCAGACGATCGGTGAGAGCGGCGGCGAAAAGGACTCGAGCCGAGCCGTGTACCCTTCGGCCGCGAGCCGCTTCCAGTGCGGCATGCGCCCTTCGGCGGCGAGCCGGTCGACCAGCTCGAAATCGAGGCCGTCGAGGCCGACCCAGATCACCGACGCCCGGCCGCCCGGCGGCCGGCGCGTACGGGACCCGGCGTCCTCGTCGGAAGACGCCGCCCGTGGCGGCGGCGTGGCGGACGGCGGCGCTACGACGGGCCCTTCGCGTCGGCACGACGCAAAAAGCAGGGCGGCCAGCACACCGGCCCAATGGCGCCGCAGCCCGAGCATGCCGCGACGCTAACACGCCGCCCGCCGCGCCGATTTCCGCGCGGCGCCTACGACCCGGCTCTGGAGTCGGCCTTCTTGACGCGCTCGATCGCCGTCACCACGTTGGGCTCCCGCTGGAGCACGTTCTTGCCGTAGCCGTCCTTCGTCACGAACTGGACCTTGAGCTCCTGGTAGGGAATCGCCTTCGGCAGCTCCGCCCGCAGGTAGGTCCAGCTCTCGATCCAGTTGGACCCCGAGCGATTCATCGTCGCGCTCGGATTCGTCACGCGGTCGACGGCGGCCGCCTTGTTGGCGCTCGAGCCCCCGGCGTGCTGGGCCATCGTGACCTCCGCGTTCGAGTACCGGCTCTGCCCCGCGGCGTCCGCGGCGCCGGCTTCGTCGGAGGCGTACAGGGGCCGCTGGCCGTTGTAAGTCGGCGCCCCGACGAGGATGAACACCATGCCGCGATCGGTCAGGCTCCCTCGGGTCTCGTCCTGGGTGAAGCGCGCGTCCGAAAAGGCCACCCGCCTCTCGAACTCCTCACGGAATTCGTTCTCCGGCGTCTCCGGCTTCGGGTCGCGGCTCTTCCAGAAATTCGCGATGAACTCCGAGCGCTCCAGGAGGTCCGTGAGGCGCTCGAAGTCCTCCTTCTCGGCCGGGGTGAGCAGGTACTTCGCCGGGCCGCGCGCCCAGTCCCGCTCTTCGTCGGGCTTCGATTCGGGCGGGCGGAAGGCGCGATAGGCGTCGGCCAGCACCCCCGTCTGGGCGGGCGCGTTCGGCTTCGACGCCGTCGCCTCGAGCGATTTTCGCGCCGCGTCAAACGCCGCGACGACCCTGGGCGGATACAGCCCCGGGTCGATGGAGGCATTCGGCGTCCGCGCGAGGAATCCCTCGAACGCCTGTTCCGCCTCGTCGGACCGGCCGAGGGCGGCGAGACTCGCGCCCCTGTAGAAGAGCAGGCCGGGCAGGATCTTCAGGCGCTCGGCTTCGTTGCCCGGCTTCACGCTCTCGGCGTCGAGAGCCTCGACCGCCGCGAGCGCCTGGGTGTAGTTGCCGAGCTTGAACTGCTCCTTGGCCTTCTGGAAGAGCTCGGGCATCGAGGCGGCGCGCACGAACGGCGCCGCGAGAAGGAGGAGCGCGGCCAGACTCAGGAAGCGGCGCACGGAGCACCTCCGGGACGAGAAAAAAATCATATCGCCGCAGGAAAAAAAGGGGCGGCCGCAGCCGCCCCTGGCACCCACGAGAATCAGAGGCTCAGAACGTGACCTTGAGCGCTGCCCGGAAGAGGCGGGGCTGCTGGCGCTGCGTGACGAAACCGTAGTTGGGGTTGGTCTGCTGCTGGTTCGGGTCGTAGAGGGTGCACGGCGGCGGGTAGCTCGTTCCCGAGCAGTTCGTGTAGCCCGCCGGCTGTGACGTCGACCAGCGAACGTCCTTCAACGTCGCCTGCTGCCTGTTGAGGGCGTTGAACAGGTAGACGGTCGGTGTGACGGTGACCGGGCCGATCGCGACCGGGTAGCCGAGCGAGAGGTTCATCTCGTAGAGGCTCGGCAGGCGTCCCGCCGACCCGCGCGGGATGAGCTGGATCTCGGCGCCGTAGCCGGAGTTGAAGTAGCCCTGCTGGTTCAGGGGCTTGCCCTCCTCCGCGTAGAACTGGATGCCCATGAACATCTTGAACGGGAACGTGTACGAGGCGTCGAGGCGAAGCCGCCACGGCACGTCGAGGAAGAGCTTGCCGTCGTTGTTGTGCTGGAACTGGAAGTAGTCGAAGTCGGCGTTGATGCCGGGATCGGTCTGGCCGCGGCCCTCGCGAACCTCGCCGTCGTAGTTGCCCGTCAGCGAGGAATACACGAACGAGAACTGGGACCACAGGGCGTTGGTGAACTGCTTGCGGACGACGAGCTCACCGCCCCAGTACTTCCGCTTGGCGGCGGTGACGCCGGGGATCGAATCGAAGCAGCCGGCCGAGTTGCCGTCGAGGCCGTTGCAGCCCGGAATGGCGCCGGTCGCGAGCGGGCTGTCGGAGCCCGGGTTGATGATGGCGCAGGAGTTGTAGTTCGTCAGCGCGCTCGTCGCGTCGAGGTCGCAGCGGTCCTCGATGACGCGGCCGAGGTTGCGGTAGGTTCCCTTCAGGCCGATCGAGAGCGTCGGATCGAGGAGCATGTCGAACCCCGCCGAATACTCGTCCTGGTAGATCCCCTTGATGCCGGGTTGAACAGGCTCGGTCGTGGCGCCACCCTGGAAGAATGCCGTCTCGTGCCCGATGACGTTCGGGTTCTGCGTCGTGTCGACCGGGTCGAAGTTGTAGGAGACGCCGTTGGTCTGGGCGCCATAGGCGCGGACGTTGAGATCCGTCGGGACCGAGTAGTAGAACCGGCCGTAGAACGCGTAGACCTTCATCTGGCCATTCGCCCTGGGATCCCAGATGAGGCCGATACGCGGCTGCCATTCGTTGTTGGTCTTGAAGGCCGTCGCGCCCGTGTAGTCCTTGACGGTCTCCTGGTCGTAACGCAGGCCCACGTTCAGCGTGAAGTTGGGTGAGATCCTCCAGGAGTCCTGCGCGTAGAAGCCGAGGTCCTCCGAAGTCGGCGTGACCAGGTTGTTGATGGGGAGATAGCAGGACGGATCGTCCTTGTTGGCGCAGGGCGCATAGAAGTTGTGCTGGTAGTAGCTCTGGCCGTACTCGTTGAATTGCTGAACGAGCTGGCCTCCCGTCGCGCCCGGCACGACGGCCGCGGTCTCCGCGAACCCGGTGTAGAAGCTGATCGCCGTCGTCGTGCCCTTCTGGTAGTCGCCGCCAGCCTTGATCTCGTTGTTGCCGATGTAGAACGTGAAGTCGCCCCGGTACATGTTGCGTTTCGAGAAGTTGTTGACCGTGGGTCCGAAGATCTGGCCGAAGCCGCCTGTCGTCGCGGACGCCGCGGCGGGAGGCACGCAGGGATCGCCCTCTCCCGGGGGAAGTCCGCCGTCGCAGTCGAAATCGTTGTACCGGATCCCCGAGCCGGCGCCGGAGGGCTTGAGCTGGTAACGGTCCTGGTGTTCCGCGTACTGCAGGGTCATGAGGCCCACCGAACCGAAGAGCTGGTTCAGGCGAGCGCCGAAGTCCTGGCCGCCGATGTCGCGGCGCGACTGCCACGTGCGGGCCGCCTCGCTCGTGATGGTCGCGACCCGGCTCTGGCGCGGGTCGGATCCGGCCGCGCCGTCGATGACCGTCGGGTCGTAGAAGAACGAGCCGACGAGGGTCGTCGCCTGCGTGAGGTTCAGCGTCATCTTGGCCGAGTAGAGGTTGTCCCACTGGTTGAGCGGGAACTCTTCCGAGTTCGGCACCGCGGCCGAGCCGGCCACGCGGGTGACCGACTGCGGACCGTAGAGGACGCGGTTGTACGCGCCGAAGAACCAGATGCGGTCCTTCCAGAAGTATCCGCCGAGATCCGCGCCGAAGTTCTCGCGCTCGTAGTCGGCGATCCGCATTCCGGTCAAGGTGTCGGTTCCCGATCCCCGGGAGACCGTGTTGGGCGGAGCGTCCTGTCCCGCGGGCGGGTTGACGACCTGTTCGGCCTGCGTGCCGAACGAGTCGAAGTAGATGAAGCCGTCGCCATGGAACTCGTTGCCGCCCGACTTCGTGATGACGTTGACGACGCCGCCGAGGGCGCGGCCATACTCGGCCTGGTAGCCGCCGGCCTTGACCTCGACCTCCTGGATGAATTCCTGGTTGAGGGCCTTGCCCTGGAAGCCCTTGATGACGTTGGTCGTGTTGACGCCGTCGATGATGTACTGATTCTCGACCGACGTCGCGCCGTAGATCGTCAGGGAGAGCGCGCGGCCCTGGTTCTCACCGCGGTCCTCGCTGACGCCCGGATTCGCCTTGACGATGTCGGCGTAGTTGAAGCCGGTCGGCAGCTGGCTGATGACCTTCGAGGAGTAGGTACTGCCCGTCGTCGTCGAGGACGTGTCGATCAGCGGCGCCTCGCCCGTGACCGTGACCTCGGCCGTCGTCGAGAGCTGCATCTGAAGGTTGGCCATCGTCGTCGAGTCGAGCGTCACGGCGGCCTTCTTCTGGACACGCCCGAAGCCGGACAGCGTGGACGTCACCGTGTAGCTGCCGGGCGGCACGCTCAGGAACCGATACTTGCCGTCCGACCCGGTGACCGTACTCTTGCCGGCACTTCCGACGCCGGCCCCGGCGAGATCGACAGTGACGCCCGGAAGAGCGGCGCCGCTTTGGTCGGTGACGGTCCCCTCGATCGTTCCGGTCGTCTGAGCGAGGACGGCGATCGGAGCGAGGAGGAGAAGACCGACCATGAGAACGGAGAAAGCCCAATGACGAGTTCTCACCTTCAGTCCCTCCTTAAAAAAATCAGAAAACTTAAACGAAGCTAAACGCAAGCACGATGCCAGGCGAGTCAGAAAACTAACTAGAGGCTAAACTCTTCACCAGACTCGAGCAATAGAGCTCTTGGATATTCCCCAAAATAGCTACGAGTTTCGATTTATGTACCGGAACCCAAAAATATGGATTCAGGCCCACGAATCACGAAACCCTGGAGGGCCCGGGACCGGCCCGTCTGACAGGGCAGATCAGCGGCCGTTTTCGAGGGTCAAGACCATCCGAGAGAAGTCGATGCCGACCACGAAACGCTCGAGAAGCGTCGTCCCGAGGATGCCGTCCTCGAAGGCGCTGTCGTCTTCCTTGACCGCGATGTCGTGGAAGCGGGCGCCCCAACCCGAGATCCCGAGCGTGACGTCCGAGACGATGCCCCACTCGACCTGAGTCTTGCCGAGGCCGTAGACCTTCTTCGGGAACACCTTGTTCGACGGCGGCAGGCCGGCGCGAAAGACACCCGCCGTCGTCAGGAGCGTGGGCTCGCTTCCGGTGTCGAGCAGGAACTGGTAGATCCCGTTGCCGTCGATCGACCCGCGCGCGAAGACGCGGCCGGCGCGGAAGAAGAGATTCTGGTCGCGCGCCGTCTTGGCGACGCGAAAGTTCTGCCGGGTCCAGCGCACCCGGCGCCCCGCGTAGTCGATGCGCACCTGGAACTCCTTCAGCAGGTGAAGGCCGAGCACGATGGGCACCGGAAACTGGCCGCGCGTCGTTTCGAAGAGCATGGCCTCGTCGGGCATGACCATCACGGGCACGTCGCGGATCAGAAGGCCGCCGAACCCGAGCTCGGCGAGGATGCCGAAGTCCACCGGAAACTCCTTCTTGTGGAGGCCGCGGCCCGACGCCCGCGTGTCGGGAATCATCTTCACGTGCGTCTCGCGCGCGAAGCTCTGGGTCAGAATGGTGTAGACCGCGCCCGAGTCGATGATCGCGGCGGAATCCGCTCCGTTGACCGTCACCGGAATGCGGATCAACTTGAAGCCCTGCATCTGAAAGGAGTCCTCGCCGGACTGGCCGTAGGACGGCCCCGCGTAGACGTCGACGTCGCGCAGCGCCGCGAGGTAGTGGAGAAAGCCCGGCACCAGGCCGTAGCCGTCGCGCACCGCGGCGGTCGCGTACTCCTCGGCCGTCGCGAAGTCGTTCCAGAGGATCGCGCCCTGGGACAGCGCCCACTCGATCTCGCCGCGGCGCGGGGTGCGCGGCTCCAGCGCCCGCGCCTTTTCCAGGACCTCCCAGGCGGCGCCGAAGTCGCCGCGCGCGAGCAGGACCTTGCCGTAGAGCGTGAGGTTCGACGCGCTCTTCTCGAGCGCGCCTGGCGGAAGCGACTCGAGATAGCGCTGGACTTCCAGGTAATGGCCGCGCTGGTAACGCTCCTCCGCGTTGAAGCTGCCGGGCGGCGGTGGCACCCGCACCCTGTCTGGCGGCAGAGCGACGATCGAGACCTCCGGGGCCGTCGCGCACGCGGCCAGGGCGGAAACCAGGGCCGCCGCTGCTCCCCGGAGGAGGACGGCGCGCCGCGCCTTGCCCCGACTCACACGTCCGTTGTTCAGCCGGCGGCCTGTCGTCGGGGGCGCGGGACTACTTCTTCGACGGATCGGCGGATCCGACCGCCCGATCGGCGCTCTTGGCCGCCTCGAGGGTCGTCAACGCCTGGTCGTCGCGCTGCAGCACGTTTCGTCCGTAGCCACGCTTCGTGACGAACTCGAAGTCCACCTGCTGGTACGACACGGCCTTCGGGAGCAGCTCGCGCCGGTAGTGCCACACCTCGCGCCAGCTCGTCTCGGATTCGGGCAACGTGTTCGCCGGCCCCGACATCGACGCCAGAACGGCGGCCACCTGGCTGCTGCCAGCCCCCTTCAGCGCGGCGCCGGCTTCGAACGACGAGTGCCGGGACATGCCGTTCGGGTCGGCGGTGTCGTCGCCGACGGCCAGGGGTTTGCGGCCCACCCAGGTCGGCGGCCCCAGCAGCACGAACAGCATGCCGCGATCGGTGAGGCTCCCCCGAGTCTCGTTCTGGGCCAGACGCGAGTCCGCGAAGGCGACGCGCTTTTCGAACTCTTCGCGGAACTCGTTCTCGGGCGTCTCCGGGCTCGGATCGTGCGCCTTCCAGAACTCGACGACGAAGGTCGAACGCGACGGCAGATCGGAGAGGCGCTCGTAGTCGGCCCTCTGTTGCCCCGTGAGCAGGTACCGTACCGGGCCGTCGGCCCATGCCTCGTCGGCGCCGTCGGCTTGCTGCGTGCGGTCCGGCCTGAAGGCCCGGTAGGAGGCGGCGAAGGAGCCGGTGTCGGCCGGAGCCTGAGGTTGCGATTCCGCCGTCGGGGTCTTCTGCTCGCGGACGGCCTTGCGAGCGTCTTCGAGCGCGGCGATGACGCGTTTGGGATAGAGGGACGGGTCGATCGTCGCGTTCGGCTGGTAAGCCAGATACGTTTCGAGGTTCGTCATCGCCCCGTCGTGGTTCCCGAGCGCCGCGTAACAGACGCCGCGATAGAACGCGAGGCTCGGCGCCAGCTGTGCGCGGGCCGCCTCGTTGCCGGGGCGCTCGGCCTCGGCTTCCAGCGCGTCGAGGGTTTTCAGCGAGCCGGCGTAGTCGGCGAGCCGGAACTGTTCCTTGGCCTTGTAGAAGAGCGACGGCAGCGTGGCGGCGGAAGCGGCGACGGCGAGCGTCAGGAGGGCGAGAGAGAGCGGAACCGAACGGCGAAGCATGGGGCACCTCCGGGGTGAAACCATCTTACGCCTACATACGAGGTTGAGAGTCCCGGGTTAATCGCGGGATGCGGGACGCGGGGCGCGGTATCGAAGAAGCGTTTGAGCATCCCGAATTCCGTTTCGCCGATCCAAAAAAAAGGGGCGGCCGAAGCCGCCCCTCCAAGAGAATCCTTCGCGATACCTCGCCTTAGAAGGTCACCTTCAGGGCGAAGCGGAGCTGACGCGGACCAGTCTGGGTCAGGGTCTTGCGGTAGTTCGGGTTGTCCGAGCAGGTGCCCGTGACCGAGCTGACGGGGCAGGTTCCGTCGGGGATCACGCCCGGCCGGCCGTAGAGCGGGCTGGTCGGATCCGTGACGAACGAGCCGTTGACGTTGAAGTTCTGGTCGATCGAGGTCGTGGTCTGGCGGTTCAGGAGCTGGAACGCGTAGATCTGCGGCGTGATCGTCACCGGGCCGACGTTCAGGTTGTAGCCGAGGGAGGCGTTCAACTCGTAGTCGGTCGGCAGACGGCCCGCATAGCCGCGCTGCGCCAGGTAGAGCTCGGTCGTGTAGAACTGGTTGTAGTAGCCGTCCACCGAGGTCGGCGTGCCGGTGCGGACGTAGAACTGGAGGCCGGCCGACAGACCCCACGGAGCGTTGTAGACCGCGTCGATGCGGCCCTGGTTGGGCCGGTCGAGCTCGAGGATGCCCGAGAAGTTCTGCGTGAACGCGGCGTAGTCGAAGTCGGCGTTGATGCCGGGGTCCGTCTGGCCGGAGGCCTCGCGGATGGCGCCGGAGTAGTTGCCGCGCAGCGACGAGCCGAGGTACGACAGCTGGGCCCAGATCTCGTTGGTGAACTGCTTGCGGACGACGAGCTCGATGCCCTTGAAGATGCGCTTGGCGTCCGGAATCGGGGTGCCCTGGCCGGGGCCCGTGCAGCCGTTGTTGGTGGCCGTCGGGTTACCGGAGTTGTTGCACGAACCGTAGGCGCCCGTGGCACCCGGGTTGTCCGGGCCGGTCGCGCCCGGGTTCATCAGAGCGCAGGAGGAACCCGTCGGGTTGGTGGCGTAGTTCAGGTCGCAGCGGTCTTCGATCGTGCGGCCGAGCGAGCGGTAGGTGCCCTTCAGGCCGACGGAGAGCGTGGGATCGATCGCCTTCTCGACGCCGATCGTGAACTCGTCCTGATACGAAGCCTTGAGACCCGGATCCGTCGGCTCACCGGCGAACGTGCCGACCTGCGTCAGCTGCGTGCGGCCATCCGGAGCATCCGCCGCCTGGGTGAGATCCGTCGGGCTGTAGTTCCAGCTGACGATCGAGGTGTTGGCCGTGAACACGCGGACGTTCAGGTCCGTCGGAATCGCGTAGTAGAAGCGGCCGGCCGACGCGTACAGTTTCGAGGTGCCGTCACCCGAAAAGTCCCACGTCACGCCGATGCGCGGCGCCCACTCGTTCGAGAGCGAGAACGCCTTCGGGTCGACGGCGCCGCCGGTCGGGCTGCCGGTGGCACACTGCTGGGGGGCCGGGCTCGCGGCGCAACCGTTGTAGAGCGTCTCGGCGTCGTAGCGCACGCCGAAGTTGGCCGTGAGGGCCGGGGTGATGCGCCACTGGTCCTGGATGTAGCCGCTGTACCGCTTCGTCGGCGTGTTGAACGGCGCCACCGTCAGCGGCGTCAGATCCGTCCCGTTGGCCGTGAAGAACTGGTGCTCGTAGTAAACGGGCCCGCTGTAGGGCGACGAGTAACCCGGGACCGACGCCGCGTCGAAGGGCTGCGCCGCACCCGAGCACGGGAAGGCCGCGCTGCACTGGAAGATGCTCGTCCGCGACGTGCCCGTCCAGTACGTCGAACCGGCCGTGACGACCTTCTCGTAGTCGCCGCCGACCTTGAACTCGTGGTTGCCGATGTAGCCCGTGTAGCTCGCCGCGTAGGTGTTGCGATCGGAGTGGTTGTTGTTGACCGATCCGAAGATCTCGCCGTAGCCGCCGTAGTAGCTGAACGGCGTGAGGGTGCGGTCACGCAGCTGCCCGACGTCGAGACCCTCAGGCTTCGTCTCGAAGCGGTCCGAGTGCTGGCCGTAGGACAGGGTCAGGATGCCGCTCGAGCCGAAGAGCTGGTTCAGGCGGGCGCCGTAGTCGGGTCCGCCGACGTCGACGCGGCCCTGGGTCGCGAACGGGTTGAAGCTCTGCGGGTTCGCGGAGATCGTGCCCGTCGTCGACTGCCGGTCCGAGAAGTACACGCCCTGCAGCGTGGTCGACTGGGCCAGGTTCAACGTGAGCTTCAAGGAGTACTTGTTTTCCGTGATCGTGTCCGGGAACGGGCAGCCGACGGTGTCGGTGCTGCACCCGGAGCCGGTCCCCGGCCCGGTGACGCCGCTCGTCGGGTTGAAGACCTGCGTGGTGAGAACGCGGTCGTACGCCGCGAAGAACCACACGCGGTCCTTGACCATGAAGCCGCCGAGGTCGAGGCCGCCCTCCGAGCGCGTGTTCTTCGTGGCGATCGTGTCGGA
Organism: Thermoanaerobaculia bacterium; assembly: GCA_035500755.1. Lineage (GTDB taxonomy): Bacteria > Acidobacteriota > Thermoanaerobaculia > UBA5066 > Gp7-AA6 > DAHUXD01. The sequence goes on from DATJXB010000030.1 coordinate 41,676, forward strand.
CTGGGCGTTGCCGAACTGCGCGTAGTCCGGCGTGATGACCGACTTCTGATCCGCGGCGAGCGACAGGTTGTTGTAGTACCCGAAGATGCCGCCGTGGAACTCGTTGCCGCCCGACTTCGTGATCACGTTGACCACGCCGCCGGTGTTGCGGCCGTACTCGGCCTGGTAGCCCGAGGTCTTGACTTCGACTTCCTGGATGAACTCGTTGTTGATGTCTTTGCCCTGGATGCCCTTGACGACGTTGGTCGTGTTGACGCCGTCGATCAGGAACGAGTTCTCGGCCGACGTCGAACCGTAGATCGACAGAGCCAGCGAACGTCCCTGCGTTTCGCCGTTGTCGGCCTGGACGCCCGGCTGCGTGAACACGATGTCGGCGTAGTTGCGGCTCGAGAGCGGCAGCTTGTCGATCACCTTGCCCGCGTAGTTGGAACCGGCCGTCGTCGAGGTGGAGTCGATCAGCGGCGCCTCACCGGTGACGGTGACTTCCGCCGTCGTCGACAGGGCCAGCTGCAGGTTGGCCTCGACGTGCGAGTCCAGCGTGACGGTGGCCTTCTTCTGCACCTTGCCGAATCCGGCGAGCGTGGCCGTCACGTTGTAGTCACCCGGGACCAAGCTCAGGAACCGGTAGCGGCCGTCCGCTGCGGTCACCGCGGTCTTGGTGCCCTGAAGGTGAGCTCCCGTGAGCTCCATGGTCACGCCGGGCAACGCGGCGCCGCTCTGGTCGGTAACCTGCCCCTCGATCGTTCCCGTCGTCTGCGCGAGCGCGGCGAAGGGAGCGAGGAGAAGCAGCGCGACCGCCAGTGCAAGACTGAATCGGTACACGGACTTCATTCCTTCCTCCTTGTAAAAACTCGTTGGTGCCGAAAGTCTCAAAACAGCCGAAACAAAAGCAATGTCACTGCCAGGATTTTCCAAGAATTGGTGGAACTCTAACTAACTGTCAGAGCAGAAGAAAAGCAAAATCAAACATGAAGTTCAGGTGGCCAAAACACCGGCTGCGTGGATTGGGATTCGGTTTCTTGGATTACTGACTGGTCAGTCAGCTTCTGTCGAAGGCTCCGAATCGCGGGCCGTAACGCGGGAATCTCAGGCCGGGATTTCGGGCTCGAGGACGACCAGCCGCGCCCCGCCTTCGACCGGCCTGCCGGCAACCACGTCGACGAGGGCCACACGGCCACCCCGTACCGAGCGGATCTCGTTCTGCATCTTCATCGCTTCGAGGACGAGCAGCAGCGCGCCCGGCGCGACCGAGTCCCCGGGAGAAACGCTGACCTCGACGACGCGCCCCGGCATCAGGGCGCGGACCTCTTCGGTCTCGGAGGCCTCCGAGGCCCCACCGGGTGGGTGGGCGAGGCGATCGCGCAGAGGCTCGGCCAGGGCGATTCGTGCCGTTCCGGCGGCGGTCGACACCTCGACCTCCCCCGCGGCGGCCGGCAGAAGGCGCCCGCTGACCTGCCGCCCGTCCTCGAAGATCAACGACAGGCGGCCGTCCGGCAGGTGCACGGCCTCGGCGGTTTCGGTCCGGCCCGCCACGGTGAAGGAGCACCGCTTGCCGTCGAGCGCCACGAGGACCTCCTCCGGTCCGTTGGGGCCGCGGTGGACGAGCGTCGTCCGGCGCATCAGCCGAGCACTCCGCGCAAAGCGTCGCGACGGGCCGCGTCGCGCCAGAGCGAGCCGGCCTCGCCCGGGCCGCGGGGCGCGGGCACCGTCTCCGCGCCCGCCAGGCCGGCCGCCGCGAGCAGCACCGCGTCGGGGCCAGGCGCGGCCTTCGTCAGGAGTCCCTCCGCGAGCCTCCGGTCGAGCCACTGCACGTCGAACCTGGCGCTGCGGAAGTCGGCGTCGGACGCGAGCGCTCGAAAGAGCGGCAGCGTCGTCTCGACCCCCGCGATCTCGTAGTCGGACAGGGCCCGCGCCAGGCGCGCGATCGCCGCGGCCCGGTCCGGGCCGTGCACGACGAGCTTGCCGAGCATCGGGTCGTAGTCGATCGGGACGACGGAGCCCGACTCGACGCCGACGTCGTTGCGCACGCCGGGGCCTTCGGGAAGCCGGAGCGCGGCGATCGTGCCGGGCGAGGGAGCGAAACCGCGGAACGGGTCCTCGGCGTAGACGCGGCACTCGATCGCGTGGCCGCGCGGCGTCAGGCTCCCGGCCGAAAACGGCAGCGGTGCGCCGAGCGCAATCGAGATCATGGCGGCGGCGAGGTCGACGCCCCACACCTCCTCGGTGACGGGGTGCTCGACCTGGAGCCGCGTGTTCATCTCGAGGAAGTAGAACGACCCGTCCGGGGCGAGCAGGAACTCGACCGTGCCGCACGAGACGTACGACACCGCGCGCGCCGCCGCGACCGCGGCCTCGAAGAGGCGGGCGCGGAGCGCTCCGTCCACCACGGGCGACGGGCACTCCTCGACGACCTTCTGGTGGCGCCGCTGAAGGCTGCACTCGCGCTCGCCCACCGCCACGAGATTGCCCCCCGCGTCGCCGACGACCTGGACTTCCACGTGGCGCGGGCGGTCGACGAGCTTCTCGGCGTAGGTGGCGCCATCGCCGAAGGAGGCTTCGGCCTCGGCCGACACGCGGGCGAACGCGGCGGCGAGATCCCCTTCCGAGTCCACGCGCCGCATCCCCTTGCCGCCGCCGCCGGCGGACGCCTTGAGCAGGACCGGATAACCGACTTTCCGGGCGAACACCGCCACCTCGGCCGCGTCGCGTGCGGGGCCCGCCATGCCCGGCACGACCGGCACACCCGCCTGCTCCATCAGGCGGCGGCTGCCCGTCTTCGACCCCATCGCCGCAATCGCCGAGGCCGGCGGGCCGACGAAGACGAGCCCGGCCTCCGTGCAGGCGCGGGCGAACGCGGCATTCTCCGCGAGAAAGCCGTAGCCCGGGTGGATCAGGGTCGCACGGGTCTTCCGGGCCGCCTCGAGCAGCGCCGGGATGGACAGGTAGCTCTCGCGCGCCGGCGCCGGGCCGAGCCGGACGGCGAAGTCCGCCGCCGCGACGTGCGGGGCGGCCCGGTCGGCGTCCGAGTAGACCGCGACGGTCTCGACCCCGAGGTCGCGGCAGGCGCGGAAGATCCGGAGGGCGATCTCGCCGCGGTTGGCGACGAGGAGCCGGGGGCGGGAGCCGCGGGCGTTCACGGCGTCAGAGCGGAATGTTCCCGTGCTTTTTCTTCGGCATCGCCGCGCGCTTGCCATCGAGGAAGGCGAAGGCGGCGATCAGGCGCGAACGCGTCTCGGTCGGTTCGATGATGTCGTCGACGTAGCCGCGGCGCGCCGCGATGTACGGGGTGGCGAAGTTCGCGGTGTATTCGCCGACCTTCGCGGCGCGCGCCTCGGGCGGCGCGTCGGCCGCCAGCTCCCGGCGGTAGAGGATGTTGACCGCGCCCTCCGGGCCCATGACGGCGATCTCCGCGGTCGGAAAGGCGAAGTTGAAATCCGTGCCGATGTCCTTCGAGAGCATGACGCAGTACGCGCCGCCATAGGCCTTGCGCGCGATCACCGAGATCTTGGGCACCGTCGCTTCGGCGAAGGCGTACAGGAGCTTCGCGCCGTGGCGGATGATGCCGCCGTACTCCTGCCGCGTCCCCGGTAGAAAGCCCGGGACGTCCTCGAAGACGAGCAGCGGAATGCCGAACGCGTCGCAGAAACGCACGAAACGCGCCGCCTTCACGGACGCGTCGATGTCGAGGACGCCGGCCAGGTGCAGGGGCTGATTGGCGACGACACCGACCGAACGCCCGCCCAGGCGAATGAAGCCGATCAGGATGTTGCGGGCGAAGGCCTCCTGCACCTCCAGAAAGTCGCCGGCGTCGGCGATGCGCCGGACGAGCTCCTTCATGTCGTAAGGCCGGTTGGGCTCCTCGGGAATGAAGGTATTCAGGTCGGCGCCCGCCGGCGCGTCCCGCGGCTCGCGGCGCGGCGGGTCATCGAGGTTGTTGCCCGGGATGTACGACAGGAGGTCGCGGATCCCGGCGAGCACCGCCGCGTCGTCGGCGCGCACGAAGTGCGCCACGCCCGAAACGCTCGCGTGCGTCCGCGAACCCCCGAGCTCTTCCTTCGTGACCTCCTCGTGCGTGACCGTCCTGATGACGTCGGGCCCGGTGACGAAGAGATACGAGGTCTTTTCGGTCATGAACACGAAGTCGGTGATCGCCGGCGAGTAGACCGCGCCGCCCGCGCACGGCCCGAGGATCGCCGAGATCTGGGGCACCACGCCCGAGGCCCGGGTGTTGCGCAGGAAGACCTTCGAGTAGCCGGCGAGCGACACGACGCCTTCCTGGATCCGAGCGCCGCCCGAGTCGTTCAAGCCGATGATGGGCGCGCCGTTCTGGACGGCGAGGTCCATCACCTTGCAGATCTTGTCCGCGTTCGATTCCGAGAGAGACCCGCCGAAGACCGTGAAGTCCTGGGCGAAGACGTAGACCGGGCGGCCGTCGATCGTTCCGGCGCCGCACACGACGCCGTCGCCGGGAATCGAGGTCTTCTCCATGCCGAAGTCGCGGCTGCGGTGCACGACGAAGGGGTCCAGCTCGAGGAATGACCCCGGGTCGAGGAGCAGCGTGATGCGCTCGTGCGCCGTCAGCTTGCCCTCGGCGTGCTGGCGCTCCACGCGCTCCGCGCCTCCGCCCTCCAGGCGCCGTTCCCGGAGCGCCTCGAGGTCCGCGATCCGCTTTTCGAGGGTCATGCGGGACGGGTAGGGCCCGCGATCAAAGCACGATCCCCCGCTGCTCGGCGAGCTTGCGGCGAATGCGTCGGAAGAGCTCGTGGCCGTCGACGCGGCCGGCGGCGATCTCCTGGCGCGCCGCCTCCATCATCCGGCGAGCCTCGTCGTCCAGGGTGCGCTCCTTTTCCGCTTCCGCGGCGAGCGC
>DATJXB010000031.1:0-10948 GCA_035500755.1 Thermoanaerobaculia bacterium
AGCGCCTCGCGGTTGAGGACCGCATCGTTCAACACCCGATACGTCCCGTGGTGAGGCCCTCGCACGATCGTGACGTCCATGCGCCGGCGCCGGTCCTCGCGGAATTTCCCCGACAGGACGTCCCCCAGCCGCCGGATCAGCTCCCGGCGCGGCAGGCCCGACAGGAAGCCGAGCGTCCCGAGGTTGACGCCGAGCAACGGCGTTCCGGACGGGGCGCTCCGCGCGACGGACAGCAGGGTCCCGTCCCCGCCGAGGACCAAGACGAGGTCGGTCTCGCGGGCGATCCGGGCCCGCGGCTCGCCGCCCGGCCGTCCCAGCTGCGCGGCCGTCTCGGCGTCGAGGACGACGCGGCGGCCGCGGCGGCGCAGGGCCTTCTCGAGCGAGGCCGCGAGGTCCGCGGCCGAAGCCGACCCCATTTTCGCCACGATGCCGACGCGCCGAAACCTGGACGCCGACGCCCGCGACCCCTTCATCCGGCTCAATTTACACGAAATCCGAGGAGAAACTCCGCGTTGCCCCGGGCTCCGTGAATGGGCGACGGAATCGCGCCGAAGACCTCGAGGCCGAGCTCGCGGCCGGCCTGCGCGACCTCCTCGACGACGCGCCGGCGGGTCGCCTCCGAGCGGACGACGCCGCCCCGCGGCACCTCGCCGCGGCCCGCCTCGAACTGCGGCTTGACCAGCACGACGAGCGCGCCGCCGCGCTCGACCCGCTTTACCACGGCCGGAAGCACGAGCTTGAGCGAGATGAACGAGACGTCGACGACGGCGAGTGCCACGGCCTCGGGCACCTCGGCCTCCGACAGCGCGCGCGCGTTGACCTTCTCGCGCACGACGACGCGCGGGTCGGCACGGAGCCTGGCGTCGAGCTGGCCGTAGCCGACGTCGACCGCATAGACGCGCGCCGCCCCGCGCTGCAGCAGGCAATCCGTGAAACCCCCGGTCGAGGCCCCGACGTCGAGACAGATCCGGCCCGACGGGTCGAAGGCGAAATGGTCGAGGGCCGCGGCGAGCTTCACCCCGCCGCGGGAGACGTACGGGTGCGGCGGCCCGGCCACCGCGATCGCCGCGTCCCCCGCCACGCCGGCGCCCGCCTTGGTCGCGGGCCGCCCGTCCACCGCCACGCGCCCCGCGAGGATCAGGGCCTGGGCCTTCTCGCGCGTCGGCGCGAGCCCCCGGGCGACGAGCAGGACGTCGAGCCGGGACTTCAAAACGCGAGCACGACCTTCATCGAGCCTTCGGGGTCCCGCGCGCGGGCGAACGCCTCGGGCGCCGCGTCGATCGGGAAGCGGTGCGAGACGAGGTCGGCGACGGCGACGCGGCCGCCGGCGATCGCCGAAAGCGCTTCGCGCGTGTCGTCGGGACCGCAGGAGTACGAGGGCACGACCGCGATCTCGCGGAAGTACAGGCGGTTCAAGTCCAGGGCCCACGACTCCCCCGGCGCGGCCATCGTGAAGACGACGAGCGTCCCGCCGGGCGCCACGATCCCCGCTGCCTCGGCGAGCACGTCGGGCTTGCCCGGGCAGACGAGGACGAAGTCGAAGCCGCGCGGGCCGCCGAGCCGCCGCGCCCCGTCGGCGAGGGACTCGCGGCCGACGTCGGCGACGCCGTCGGCGCCGCTCGCAGCGGCGAGCGCGAGGCGCGAGGCGACGCGATCCGCCGCACCGACGAAAGTCGCGCCCGAGGCGCGCGCCAGGCGCACCGCGAGCTGGCCCGTCGTCCCGAGCCCGACGCCGAAGAACGAGCGGCCCGCGGCGAACCGGCCGCGCCGGAACGCCTTGACGACCGTGGCGAGCGGCTCGGTGAAGCTCGCGGCCTCGTGCGACACGCCGTCGGGCACTGGCAGCGTGTCGCGCGAAAGGTTCTCCGCCGGAATCCGGACGCGCTCCGCCATGCCGCCGGGATCGAGCTTCGAGGCGCGCCAACCCGGACAGTGCACGTAGTGGCCGGCCGCGCACTCGGGGCAGGCGAAGCACGGCGCGTGGTGGTGCGGCACGACGCGGTCGCCGATCGAGAACGCCGTGACGCCCTTGCCCACCGCGACGATCTCGCCCGACAGCTCGTGGCCGAGGACGCTGCCCGCCTTGCCGCGGACGTACCAGCCGAGCAGGTCCGAGCCGCAGATGCCCGACACGCGCGTCCGCAGGAGCGCCTCTCCGGGGCCGATCGCCGGCTCTTCGACCTCGACCACCGCGACGCCGCCCGAGGAGTCCACGCGCACGGCCTTCACCCTCTGATTATCCGTCGACTCGTTTGAGTAGACTCGGTCGCGTCATGGCTGCGACCGGCCTCGAAAACGTCAGCGACACCGCTCGATGGGTGGCCCTCTACCGTGCCCTCGAGACCGAGCGGCGGGACGCCCGCTTTCGCGACCCCTACGCCCGCCGCCTGGCCGGCGCGCGGGGCGAGGCGATCGCGAAGTCGCTGCCGGGCTTCCGATCCGGGCTGTGGCCGATGGTCGTTCGGACCAGCGTCTTCGACGAGCTCGTCCTCCGGGCCGTCGAGCAGGAGGGCGTGGACACGATCGTGAACCTGGCCGCCGGACTCGACGCCCGACCCTGGCGCTTGCCGCTCCCGCAGGCCGTGCGCTGGGTCGACGTGGATCTGCCGGGAATGCTCCGCTACAAGACCGACGCGCTCGCCGGCGAGAAGCCTTCCTGCGCGTACGAAGCCGAGGCGGCGGACCTGACGCGCGCGGCGGAGCGACGGGCCCTCTTCGCCCGCCTCGGCGCCGGATGCCGGCGGGCGCTGGTTCTCTCCGAAGGCCTCCTGATCTACCTCGCCGACGACGACGTCGCCGCTCTCGCGGCGGACCTGCACGCGGTCCCGACCTTCCGGGAGTGGCTGATCGACCTCGTCTCGCCGCGTCTGCTGGCCATGCTGAACAAGCGCTGGGGTTCTTCGCTCGACGCCGCGCGCGCGCCCCTGCGCTTCGCGCCGGCCTCGGGCACCCGCTTCTTCGAGCGCCACGGCTGGCGGGAACGGGAGTTCCGGTCCACCTTCGAGGAAGGGCTGCGGATCGGACGCGCGCCGCGCGGCGCCTGGCTCTGGAAGCTCCTCGGCCGTTTCGCGTCGCCGGAGAAACGCGAGGAGCTCCGCCGCCTCGGCGGCATGGTGCTCCTCGAGCGGATCGACTGATCGGTCAGGCGCCGGCCGCCGCTTCGGCGACGGCCTCGAGCAGGCGCTCGACCTCGGCTTCCGTGGTGTAGATCGCGCAGCCCGCGCGGACGAGCCCGTCCTCCGCGTGGCCGAGCCGCTGCACGACCGTCCATGCGTAGAAATCGCCGCTCGACGCGAAGACGGCGCGCCGCGCGAGCGTTTCCGCGACGGCGTCGGCGCGGCGGCCGCGGACCACGAACGAGACGGTCGGCGTCCGGCGCGCCTGGGCCGGCAGGCCGTAGCGCGTGACGCCGGGGATCCGGCCGAGGCCGTCCCAGAGCTTCGCGAAGAGAGCCGCGCCGCGGCCGTGGAGCGCTCCGTACGCCGCCTCGAGCGCGGCGCGCCGGGACCCGTTCCCGGGCGCGAGCGCGGCGAGAAAATCCACCGCGGCGGCGGCGCCGACGATTCCCTCGTGCGAGAGCGTCCCGGTCTCCAGGCGTTCGGGCGCCCAGTCCGGCGCCGGCTCGAGCTTCGGCACGTCGAGCGTTTCGAGCAGGTCCCGGCGCGTCCAGAGAACGCCGAGGTGAGGACCGTAGAACTTGTACGGCGAGCAGGCGAAGAAATCGGCGCCGAGCGCCGCGACGTCCGGAAGCGCATGAGGCGCCCAGTGCACCGCGTCGACGAAGGCGAGGGCGCCGGCCGCGTGGGCGAGCGCGACCGCCTGCGCGACGTCGTTGACGGTGCCGAGCGCGTTCGAAGCGCCGCCGATGGCGACGAGCTTCGTCCGCTTCGAGATCGCCCGCTCGAGGTCTGCAGGGTCGAGATCGCCCGTCTCGGGGCGCATCCGCACGGTCCGGATCGTCACGCCGCGCTCGACGGCCAGCGCCTTCCAGGGGTCGACGTTGGCGTGGTGGTCGAGCTCGGTCACGACGACCTCGTCGCCGGGCCCCCAGGCCCGGCCGAGAGCGCGCGCGACGTGGTACGTCAGCGTCGTCATGTTCTGGCCGAACGCGACCTCGGAGGGTTGTCCGTTCAGGAAGTCCGCGAGCGCCTGGCGGGCCGCCTCGAGCGCCGCGTCGGTCTCGATCGAGGACGGATACCGCCAGTGCGTGTTCGCGTTGTGATGGAGAAGGTAGTCCGTCACGGCGTCGGCGACGGCGCGCGGGACCTGCGTGCCGCCGGGACCGTCGAAGTACGCGACCGGCCGGCCCTCGTGGATACGCGCGAGCGCGGGAAAGAAGCCGCGGACCGTCTCGACGTCGAGGACGGTCGCGAGCGCGGCGGTCGCCATGGCGGCGCCGAGAATATCAGGCTACTCTTCCGCCTCATGACTTCGGCCGGGCCGCGCCCGTGACCCGACTGTCCGCGGAGGACGCCGCCGCCGTCGCGCGAAAGCTCTGGGGCCTCGCGGCCGCGGCGCGCGAGCTCCCGAGCGAGCGCGACCAGAACTTCGAGCTCGCGACCGAGCGCGGGGCCTTCGTCCTGAAAGTCTCGGGCGCCGCCGAGCGCGAAGAGAACCTCGACCTCCAGAACCAGGCGCTGGCGTGGATCGCGGCGCGCGATCCCGAGCTCCCGGTCCCCCGCGTCGTCCCGGCCGCGGACGGGAAGGCGACCGCCTCCTCCGGCGGGCGCTTCGTGCGGCTCGTGACATTCCTGCCCGGCACGCCGCTCGCCGAGACCCGGCCGCGCGCCTCCGGCACGCTCGAGGCCCTCGGCCGCTTTCTCGGACGGCTCGACCAGGCCCTCGAGGGCTTCGCGCACCCGGCGGCGAGGGACCGCGACCTCCTCTGGAACCCGGAGCGCGCGGACGCGGTCCTCGCGCGCCACGCCCCGTCGATCGAAGACCCCGCCCGGCGCGCCCTCGTCGAGCACTTCCGCGCCGAGCACGCACGCACGGCCGGGCCTCTCCTGCCCGGGCTTCCCCGCGGCGTCCTCCACAACGACGCCAACGACTACAACGTGCTGCTCGGCCCCCCGACGCCCGGCGCGCGGACGATCGCCGGCCTCCTCGATTTCGGCGACATGGTCGAGACCTGGACCGTCGACGAGCTCGCGGTCGCGATCGCCTATGCCGTCTTCGGCGCCGCCGATCCCGTCGCGGCCGCCGGCCGCGTCGCCGCCGGTTACCACGCCGAGCGGCCGCTCGGCGACGCCGAGCTCGAGGTCCTCTGGAGCCTCGTCGCGATGCGCCTCTGCACCAGCGTGGCGCTGTCGGCCGCCCGGCGCCGCAGCGAGCCCGACAACCCGTACCTCCTCGTCAGCGAGGCGCCGGCCTGGGAGGTCCTCGCGCGGATGCGCGCGCTCCCGCCGCGCCTGGCCCACTATCGCCTGCGCGCGGCGTGCGGCCTCGTGCCGTGCCCGAAGACGCCGGCGGTCGAGTCGTGGCTGCGCGCGCACCGCGCCGAGATCGGTCCGGTCGTCGCGGCCGACCCCGCGAAGGCCGTCGTGTTCGACCTCTCGGTCGGCAGCGCCGTCTTTGCCTCGCCCGAGGCCGCGACCGACACGCCCTCCATGACGGCGAAGCTCTTCGGCGCGCTCGAGTCCCGCGGCGCCGCGCTCGGCATCGGCCGCTACGACGAGGCCCGCCTGCTGTATTTCGGCGACGCCTTCGCGGGGCCGAACGAGGAGCACCCCGAGCGCCGCACCGTGCACCTCGCGTTCGATCTCTTCCTGAAAGCGGGGACGCCGGTCCTCGCGCCGCTGCCGGGCCGCTTCTTCAGCGTCCAGGACAACGCCGCGCCCTTCGACTACGGGCCGACGGTGATCCTCGAGCACGCGCCGCAGGACGGGCCCGTCTTCTACACCCTCTACGGGCACCTCTCGCGCGCCTCGATCGCCAGGCTCTCGGCCGGGGCGCCGGTCGAGCGCGGCGACACGATCGGCGAAATCGGCGCGCCGCCGGAAAACGGCGACTGGGCGCCCCACACGCACTTCCAGGTGATCGTGGACCTGCTGGATATGAACGGCGACTTCCCCGGCGTCGCCGCGGCGAGCCAGCGCGCCACGTGGCTGTCGCTCTGCCCCGACCCCAACCTCGTGCTCGGCGGCCCCGAGCGTTTCCGCGCGCCGGCGGACGACCTCGCCAGCCTGAAAGAAGCGCGCCGGAACCGCCTCGGCCCGTCGCTGTCGCTGTCCTACGGCGAGCCGCTCGAGATCGTGCGGGGCTGGCGCGCCCACCTCTACGACCAGACGGGGCGCGCGTACCTCGACATGGTCAACAACGTCGCGCACGTCGGCCACGGGCACCCGCGCGTCGTGCGCGCGGGCTCGCGGCAGATGGCCGTCCTCAACACGAACACGCGCTACCTCCACCCGTCGATCCTGCGATACGCCGAGCGCCTCGCGGCCACGCTGCCGCCGCCGCTCTCGGTCTGCTTCTTCGTCTGCTCGGGGTCCGAAGCGAACGAGCTCGCGCTGCGCCTCGCGAGGACGGCGACCGGCGGCGACGGCGTCATCGTCGTCGGCGGGGCGTACCACGGCAACACGCGCGCGCTGGTCGACGTCAGCCCCTACAAGCACGCGGGTCCGGGCGGGACCGGCGCGCCGCCGTGGGTCGCGACCGTCCCGATGCCCGACGACTACCGCGGCCCCTACCGCCGCGGCGATCCCGACCGCGGCGCGAAGTTCGCGGCCCACGTCGGCGAAGCGGCGCGGCGCCTCGCGGCGACCGGCCGGAAACCCGCCGCGTTCCTGTGCGAAAGCCTGCTGTCCTGCGGCGGCCAGATCGTGCTGCCGCCGGGCTACCTCGCCGCCGCCTATGCGGCGGCCCGCGCCGCCGGCGCCGTGTGCATCGCCGACGAAGTGCAGGTCGGTTTCGGCCGGGTCGGCGAGCGCTTCTGGGGATTCGAGACGCAGGGAGTCGTCCCCGACGTCGTCACGCTGGGCAAGCCCATCGGCAACGGCCACCCGCTCGGCGCCGTCGTCACGACGCCCGGGATCGCCGCGGCATTCGCCAACGGCATGGAGTACTTCAACACCTTCGGCGGCAACCCGGTGTCCTGCGAGATCGGCCTGGCCGTCCTCGACGTGATCCGCGACGAGGGCCTCCAGGAGCGGGCGCTCCGCGTCGGCGGGCGGCTGCGCCGCGGCCTCGAGCTCCTGGCCGAGCGGCATCCGATCGTCGGCGACGTCCGCGGCCTCGGGCTCTTCCTCGGCATCGAGCTCGTGACGGACCGGACGCGCCGCACGCCGGCCGCGGCCGAGGCGGCCTACGTGGTCGAACGCATGAAGGACCACGGGATCCTGCTCTCCACCGACGGACCCGACCACAACGTCATCAAGATGAAGCCGCCCCTGGTTTTCTCCGAGGCCGACGCCGACCGCGCGCTCGACGCGTACGATCGCGTCCTCTCGGAAGACTTCGTGAGGACCCGATGAACGTCCGCCGCGCTTCGATTCTCCTCGCTCTCGCCGCCGCCACGGCGTTCGCCGCCCCGCCGGGCCCGTACAAGACCGAGAACGTCGTCGTCATCGTGACGGACGGCCTGCGGTGGCAGGAGGTCTTCCGCGGGGCCGAGACGGCGCTCGTCAGCGAAAAGCCGGGCGGCGTCGAGGACGTGCCGGCGACCAAGGCGGCGTACTGGCGCCCGACCGCGGCCGAGCGGCGCGAGACCCTGCTGCCGTTCTTCTGGACGACCATCGCCAGGGACGGGCAGCTCTACGGCAACGTCGACGCGGGCAGCTCCTCGCAGGTCACCAACGGCTACAAGTTCTCCTATCCCGGCTACAACGAGATCATCACGGGCGCCGGCGATCCGCGGATCGACAAGAACGAGTACGGCCCGAACCCGAACGTCTCGGTCTTCGAGTGGTTGAACGACGCGCCCGAGCTGCACGGGAAGGTCCTCGTCGTCGGCGGGTGGGACGTCTTCCCGCGCATCTTCAACCGGGAGCGCAGCCACCTCCCGATGAAGACCGGCTGGGACACGCCGTTCCCGAGCAGGCCCACGCCGACCCAGGCCCTCCTCAACACCCTTTACCGAACGGTGACCCACGAGTTCTCCGACATGCCGTGGGACGCCTTCCTCCAGCAGACGCTGCTCGACACCGTCGCCGCCGAGAAGCCGCGGCTCCTCTTCGTCGGCTACGGCGAGACCGACGAGTGGGCCCACAACGGCCGCTACGACCTCGTCCTCGAGACCGCGCACCACGTGGACGGCTTCGTGCAGGAGCTCTGGACGACGCTCCAGGCGATTCCCCAGTACAAGGACAAGACGACGTTCCTGATCACGACCGACCACGGCCGCGGCGACGGCCCGGAGAACTGGAAGCACCACGACTGGAACGTCGAGGGCGCGGAGAACATGTGGATCGCGGTCCTCGGACCCGACACGCCGGCGCTCGGCGAGCGCAAGAACGCGGCGCGCGTCACCCAGAGCCAGATCGCCGCGACGGTCGCCGCGCTGTTCGGCAAGGACTGGCGCGCGTTCTCGCCGAAGGCCGGCGCGCCGCTGGCGGAAGCGCTCCGCCCCGCGCCGTGACGCTCGCCTAGAGGCGGACGACCGACGGCCCCGGACGCGTGACGAAGAAGCGCGACTCCTGCGCCGCCGCCGGGAACGATTCCGCGAAGCGCTCCGCCCAGCGGCGCCGGAACGCCTCGGCCTCGGCCGAACGGACCAGCGCCCAGACGCTGCCGCCGAACCCGCCGCCGAAGGCCGAGGCGGCCGCGGCGCCGAGCGCGCGCGCGGACCTTGCGAGCGCGATGGTCTCGGGAACCTGGTTGCCGAGGAACGTCTCGGCGAGCATCTGCGAGCGGTCGACCGGCTCCCCGAGGAGCCCCGCCTCGCCCGCGGCCAAGAGGTCGCCGGCCCGAGGGATCAGGACGAGCGCCTCTTCCAGGAACTGATCGAGCCGGCCGACGAGGAAATCCGCGTCGAAGCCTTCCACGGGCACCGCGCGCAGCAGGCCGCGCAGGCGGTCGGGCACGTCCGGGCCATTGGCGACCGCGTCGAAGAGCGTGGCGTCGCTCTTCCCCGTCGATCGGTTCCACAGCCCCACGATCGCCGCGGCCGCGAGCGACAGACGGTTGTAGCGGTCTTTCGCGCTCCCCGTCTTGTCGGCGGCGACGCCGCTCGAGGCGACGATGAAGCTCCAGTCGCTCTCGAGCGGGAGCGAGCGCTCGTGGCGCACCGGGCAGAACGCGTATTGCGCGATCTCACCGGCCCGACAGCACAGGATCGCCGTCTGGTCCTCGCTGCCGCCGAAGGTTCCCACGCCCCGGTCCCCGTCGAGGGCGCCGAAGCTTCGGCCGTTCTCGAGGCCTCCCAGGTACCCGCCGAGATCCTCGCGGCTGCGGATGCTCCCGGTCCACTCGGCGCGTGCGGCGAGGTCGTTGACCTCGGCGAGCGCGGTGAACAGCGCGACGACGAGCGCGCTCGAGCTCGACAGGCCGGAGGCGCGGGGCAGGTCGCTCGCGAAGGCGACGTCGGCGCCCGAGAGACCCGGGAAGTTGCGGGCCGCGCGGGCGGCCACCGTGCGCGCGTACACGGTCCAGCCGGACCCCGACGGGTCGAGGCCGGCGTCGAGCGGCACCTCGGCGGCCAGACCCCGGCCCGCGTCGGCGATCCGGAGAACCGCGTCCGGGCGCGGCGCGGCGGCGACGCAGAAGCCGCGGCCGACCGCGCACAGGAGGCTTCGGCCGCCCGCGTAGTCGGTGTGCTTGCCGAGCACCTCGATGCGGCCGGGGACGAACCACCGCGCCGCCGACCCGGCCGGACGCCCCGACAACCCGCGCAGGGCCTCGTCGACCGTCTCGAAGAGCTCGCGCTTGCGCCGGGCCTCGCCCGGGAGGAGCCCGGCCGCGCCGAGGCGCTCGGCGACGACGCTCACGGGCGCGCCTCGACACCGGCGAGCCGTGCGTCGAGCGCCGCCACGTCCTCGCGCGCGGAGAGGTCGAGGACGCCCTCCGCGCAGCGAAACGTCCGGAACCGGAGCCCGCGGGCGGCCACGCCGAAGGCCACCGCCTGCGGCAGCTCGTATTCGCCGCGCGTCGAGAGGGCCACCCGGCGGCAGGCATCGAAGATCGCCGGCGAAAAACGCCAGAGGTTCATGCTGAGCAGGACCTCGCCGGAAGGCGCCGGCTCCCCCGGCCCCGGCTTCTCGACGACGCGCTCGAGATAACCGTCCGGCCCGACCGCGAGGCTCGCGAACCGCGCCACGCGTTCGGCCGTGAAATTGCTCGACGCGAGCAGCGCCGCGCGCTCGAAGACCGGCAGGCCGGGCTCGCCGAGACGCTCGAGCGCCGTCAAGGCCGAGACCGGGTAGAGGTTGTCGGAGTTCAACGCGAGGAAATCCTCCCCCGCGACGAATGCCTCCGCCGGCAGGAGAGCGTCCGCCGTGCCGCGCGGCTCGGGCTGCTCGGCGAAAACGACGCGCACCCGCCCGGGCGGCGCGGCGGCGTAGTGCTCGCGGATCGCCGCGGAGGAAGGGCCGACCACGAGACAGACCTCGCGCACGCCGGCGTCGGCGAGGCGCGAGAGCCCGTAGTCGAGAAACGGCCGCCCGCCGACCGGCACGAGCGCCTTCAGCCCCCGGTCCGCGGCGGCCGCCTGCACCGCCTCGAGGGGCGCCCGCGCGTCCGCGCGCCGCAGCCGGGTTCCCAGGCCGGCGGCGAGCACGACCGCCTTCATCGCCGGCGAGCCCCGTCGAGACGTCGGCGCCGCGGCGCGGTCAGGCCTTCTGCAGGCTCGCCAGCGCGGCGAGAACCTCTTCGCTGTGCGCGGCCGGTTTGACGCCGAGAAAGACCTTCACGATCTTCCCCTGCGGGTCGATCAGGAACGTGTTCCGCGCCGAGAGCTTCGAGCCTTCGTACGTCATCACGGAGCCGTACTCCGTCGAGACCTTCGCGTCCG
>DATJXB010000032.1:0-4914 GCA_035500755.1 Thermoanaerobaculia bacterium
GAGATGACGAACTTCCAGGGCCGCGTCGGCCTCCAGGTTTCGGACACGGTCCAGGCCTTCGTGCAGGGCGGCTACAACGACCAGGACCGCGACGGCCAGTACCGGCTCTCGGAGTCGAAGGCGACTCTCGGAAACGTCGGAGGGGGCTTCGACGTGGATCTGAGAGACGCGGGGAAGGTGTCGGTGCGCGGGTTCTGGGCGGACGAGGACTACCATGTCCGCAACGTCACGATCGTCAGCGACGACGAGACGTTCGTCGCCAACCCCCACCACACGTTCTCGACCGACGGGGGCGCGTCCGCCCAGTGGAGCCTGAAGACGAGCGGCCTCGTTTCGGCGGTGACCGGTGGCGTGGACTACCGGCGCGTGGACGGCCAGGACGACCAGGAAGTGTTCAACGCGCCCGGGGTACGGGCCGCGACCATCGTCGGCGGCGGCGTCCAATCCTCGATCGGCGTGTTCGCCCAGGCGAGCGTACAGCCGACGGACCGGCTGGAGGTCCTGGCTGGCCTGCGGTTCGACCACTTCGACAACTCGAACGGGCGCATCGTGGTCGACGGGGTCGAACAGGCGTTCGCCGACCGCAGTTTCGGCATCGTCAGCCCCCGCGTGGCCGTGCGCTACGCGCTGTCGACTCCCGTGGCCGTGCGTGGCTCCTTCTACGAGGGCTTCCGGGCGCCGACCCTTGCGGAGCTGTACCGCGGTTTCGAGTCGCCGACCTTCCGCGGTTTGCCCAACCCGGCACTGAAGGAGGAGCGCGTGCTCGGGGGCGACCTCGGGTTCGACCTGCACTTCGGCCCCGTGACGGCACAGATCAACGGGTTCTACAACCGCATGAACGACTTCGTGGGCAGCGCCGAGGTCGGCTTCGAAGACGGCAAGTTCACCGTGATCAACGCCAACGTCGCGCAGACGCGGAGCGTCGGGGCGGAGCTGGTCGCGAGCATGCGCTTCTCCGACCAGTGGACCTTCACCGTCAACTACGCCTACACGGACGCCGTGGTGACCAAGGGCGAGCTGACCGGCAACCAGGTCGAAGGGGCGCCGCGAGACGCCGTCTCCGGAGTCCTCAACTGGTCGCCGATCCCGTCGGTCATGGTGGCCCCGGCGGTCCGCTACGTGAGCGCGACCTACCAGGACATCACCAACGAGGCGCCCCAGGACGCGCGGGTCCTCGTGGACGTCTACGCTTCGTGGCAGATCCAGAGCCACGTCGCCGTGATCTTTTTGGCCGAGAATGCCTTCAACGAGCAGTACGTTGCCGACGGGTTCGGCGGATACCTCGGGGCGCCGCGACAGATTTCGGGGGCCGTCCGCGTGACCTTTTGAGGGCCGATCGGGGTCACCTTGGAGGAGGTTTTTTGCTTGGCGCGTGGCCAGCGCCACGGGACGGACCAAAACACGGACCACCGAGCCTTCGGTCACTGGGCCGTTTCAAGTCGGACGGGAAGCCTTCGGGTTCGAGTCCCGTCGGCCCCGCCACCCCGCGGATGTCAGGGCGGGCGCTCCCGCGGCGCGTCAGAACGCCGACGTGTCCGCGAAGCTCGCGAGCTGGCCCTGCGGGTTGTCGTAGGTCTGCACGGCGTTGGTCGCGAGGTCCGTCACGACGATCCGGTAGTGCACGTTCGAGAGCGCTCCCGAGAACACCCAGTAGTGCCCGTTGACCGAGGTCCCATCGAGCGTCTTGACCATGAGCTCGATGTTGGCGGCGTCGAAGAACCAGAAGTAGCCGGTGTCGTCGGTCAGGGCGACGGCCGACGCGTTCTGGATCGGGTCGGTCGCGGAGCCCTGCCATTCGACGCGCACCTGGAACCGGCCGTCGAGCTGGCAGAGGGTGTGGGAGTCGGGGACGCAGAGGCTCGTCGTCGCCGGGCTCTGAACGCTTCGGGAGAGCGGCGGAGGCGCGACGAGCGCGGCCGGCGCGGCCGCCGAGTCTCCCGGGAAAGCGGAGGTGTCGGCGTAGCTGACGAGCGGGCCGCCCGCGCTGTAATAGCTCTGGATCCGGCCCGTTCGCGTGTCGGTCACGGTGATCGTGTACTCGACGTTCGACAGCGCCCCGAAGAAGACCCAGAAGTTCCCGTTGACGCTTTCGGCGTCGAGAACCTTGACGACGACCTCGAGGTTCGCGGCATCGAAGAACCAGAAGGCGCCCGTGTCGTCGGTGATCGGAAATGACTGGCCGACGCTGCTCGCGCCCGCGGACGGCGCGCGCCAGACGATCTCGACGCGGAACCGGCCTGCGTTCAGGCAGAGCGTTTCGGGTCCGGGCACGCACGGCCCGGTCGGCGCCAGCGTGATCTTCTGCAGGCCCGCCGGCACTCCCGCGTAGACCGTCTTTGGAGACTCCGGGTCGAGCGTGAGCGAGGTGATTCCCGATCCGTTGAAACCGATCGACCCCCAGTGGCCGCCGCGATCCCCGCTTCGGAACACGCCGCTCCCCGTACCGGCATAGACGACGGACGATTCGACGGGATCGACGACGACCTGGCGCACCGCCAGGCTCCGGAGGCCTTCGTTGACGGCGAGCCAGCTCTGGCCGCCATCGTCGCTGCGAAAGATGCCGTCCGTGTCGAATCCCGCGTACACGGTCGCCGGCGATTGGAAGTCCACGGCGACGGCCTTGCAGACGTCATCGGGGAGGCCACCGAGCCGCGACCAACTGGAGCCGCCGTCCGTCGAGCGGTAGACGCCGGCGGGCAGGCCCGTCGCGGAGGAACCGATGCAGCCGTAGACGATGTCGCTCGACTCGGGATCGACCACCAGCGCCGTGACCGGAGAACCGTCGAGCGACGTCAGGTCGGTCCACGTCGCGCCGTAGTCCGTGGAGCGAGATGTCGAGAAGGACTGGACGACCTTCACCGATCCGTAGGCGACCTGCGGCGACGAGGAACCGGCGGCCATCGCCAGGAACCCGGCGCCGCCCAGGCCGCCGGACCAGCTCCGGCCGCCGTCGGTCGAGCGGCTCACGCCGCCGGCCGAGAGTCCGGCGAGCACGATGTTGGGGGATCCGGACGCGGTCAGGATCGAATAGAACGCGTAGAACGGAGGAATCGCTCCAACCCAGGGAACCTGGAGGGCCGCCTGCCAGGTACCGTCGCCGGGGCTCGCGAAAACGCCGAGCGAGTCCGCGGCGAGCAGGGTGTCGCCGGCGCCGAAGGCGAGTCCGTAGACGTTGACGCCCTGGCCATTGCCGGAATACGGCTTCGGTCCGATCGTGTCCCACCGATTCACCTGGGCGCCCGCCGAGGCGGCCGCCATCAGCAACGCGATCGAAAGAAAAACGGCCACGGCAGCGACGGAACGAATCGGCCTCAAGGCGACCCCCTTGTTCGGGAAGGTCCGATGATAGCCCCTTCGTTCTAAGATCTGCGCAATTTGGCTCTCACACCAGGAACCCGCCTCTGTCCCTACGAGATCGTGTCGCCGCTCGGCTCCGGCGGGATGGGCGAAGTGTACCGGGCGCGCGACTCGCGCCTCGGGCGCGACGTGGCCATCAAGGTCCTGCCCGCCGCTCTCGCTTCCGACGCGGAGCGGCTGCACCGCTTCGAAAGAGAGGCGCGCGCCGCGTCGTCGCTGAACCACCCGGCGATCGTCACGATCTACGAGATCGGGAAGACGGACGACGTCACGTACCTCGCGATGGAGCTCGTCGACGGGACGACGCTCCGCGAGCTGCTCGCCGAAGGGCCCCTGCCCGTCAAGCGCCTGCTCGCGCTCTCGGCCCAGATGGCCGAGGGGTTGGCGAAGGCCCACGGCGCGGGCATCGTGCATCGCGACGTCAAGCCCGAGAACGTGATGGTCACCAGAGACGGGCACGTCAAGATTCTCGACTTCGGCCTCGCGAAACTGTCCGCGACGGAGTCCGGGGCAGGCGAAGCGACGGCGGCCGCGACCGTCAGCGCCGCGACCGAGCCGGGCGTCGTGATGGGGACGGTCGCGTACATGTCCCCGGAGCAGGCCCGCGGCGGCGCGCTCGATTTCCGCTCGGATCAGTTCGCGTTCGGGTCGGTCCTCTACGAAATGGCCACGGGCCGCCGGGCGTTTGCGGGCGAGTCCCGGCCCGAGGTCCTCGCGGCGATCATCCGGGAGGAGCCCGAGCCCGTCGCTGCAGTGTCGCCGAAAATCCCGGCGCCGGTCCGCTGGATCGTCGAGCGATGCCTCGCCAAGATCCCGGGAGAGCGGTACGCCTCGACGGAGGATCTCGCGCGGGATCTGCGCTCCGCGGAAACGCACCTCTCGGAACTGTCGAGCGCCTCCGGCGCGGGAGCCGCCGCCGGCGTCCGGCCGAGGGTTCGGCCGGGGCGCGTCGCCGCGCTGATCGCCGCGGCGGCGGTGCTCGGCGCCGGGGCCGCCTGGATCGTCGCCGCGCGCGCCGCGCGACCGGCGGCCGTGCCGACGTTCCAGCGCGTGACGTTCCAGCGCGGCAACATCTTTCACGGCCGCTTCGCTCCCGACGGCCAGACGGTTCTCTACAGCGCTTCCTGGGAGGGCCGGCCGCCGGAGGTTTACGCGACGCGTGTCGACGGCACCGAATCCCGGCCGATCGGTCTGAAGAACGCGGACCTGCTGGCCGTCTCGAGCGCCGGCGAGCTCCTCGTGCTCGTCGGAAGCGATACGCCCAGATCCCCGACCGGCACGGGGACGCTCGCGCGAGTCCCGCTTTCGGGGGGAGCGCCGCGGGAGCTCGTCGAGCGCGTGCATTCGGGCGACTGGCTCACCGGGGGCGCCGTCGCCGTGCAGCGGCACATCGACATCAGCCACGACGAGCTCCAGATTCCCGCGGGGACGCGCCGCCTCGACTACGACGGTTCGAACCCTCGCTCCTCGCGCGACGGTCGCCGGGTCGTCATCGCCCGTCAGACGGCGGCGGGCGGCGAGGTCGTCGCCCTCGACGACGCCGGGAAGATCCTGTGG
>DATJXB010000033.1:0-2207 GCA_035500755.1 Thermoanaerobaculia bacterium
GCACGTCGAAGACCGGCCGCTGGCTGCGCCCGCGGCGCGCGCGCTTCGCCCTCTGGATCGCCGTCGCCGAGGGGATCCTCGTCGCACTGCTCCACTCGTTCACGCGCTGGAGCGTGATCCTGATCGCGATACCGTGCATCCTCGTCTACGCGTTCTGGGGCCGGAACTCGAAGTCGGACACGTCCCGCCAGGTCACCTGGATCCTCGGCGCGTCCCAGGCGCTCGCCGTCCTCTTCGTCCTGCTGGCCCAGATCATCGGGCTCTTCGTCATCGCCTTCGTCGTGCTGGCCGCGATCGTCGCCATCGCCTTCTTCTTCATCGACCGCCGCTAGACTGCGGACCCCTCGATGGGGCGTGGCCAAGTGGTAAGGCAACGGGTTTTGGTCCCGTGATCCCAGGTTCGAATCCTGGCGCCCCAGCCATCTTCATCCCTGACATGGCGGACGATCTCGCAGCAGTCGTAATGGCCGGTGGCCTGGGCACGCGCATGAAGAGCGCGACGCCGAAGCACCTGCACCCGCTGCTCGGGCGGCGGATGGTCGACTGGGTGATCGGCGCGGCGCAGGACGCCGGCGTCGGACGGATCGTCGTCGTCGCCTCGCCCGAGACGAGCGGCCTCTTCGACGGGCTCGAGGTCGCCGTCCAGGAGCGGCCGCTCGGCACCGGCGACGCCGTCCGGTCGGCCCGCGGCGCCCTCGACGGAAACGCCGCGACGGTCGTCGTCCTGAACGGCGACGTCCCGGCGCTGACCGCCGCGACCGTGCGCGCGCTCCTCGACACCCACGCCGCTGCCGGCGCCGCCGGCACGGTGCTCTCCTTCGAGCCCGACGATCCGCGCCGCTACGGGCGCATCGTCCGCGACGGCAGCGGCGGGCTCGCGCGCGTCGTCGAGGCCGGCGACGCCTCCGCGGACGAGCTGGCGCTGCGCGAGGTCAACTCGGGGATCTACGTCTTCCGGGGGGACAAGCTCTGGCCCGCGCTCGAGCGGCTCGAGCCGCACAACGTCCAGGGCGAGCTCTACGTCACCGACACGCTCGGGATCCTCGTCGCGGACGGCGACACGGTGGCGGTGCACCTCGCGGACGACCCGTTCGAGGTCGAGGGGATCAACACCCGTGTCGAGCTGGCCGCCGCCGCGGCGGCGCTGCGCGATCGGATCAACGAGGCGCACATGCTCGCCGGCGTGACCATCGTCGACCCGGGCTCGACCTGGATCGAGGCGGGCGTCGAGATCGGGCCCGACGTGACCGTCCACCCGTTCACCGTGATCCGGGGCGACGTGCGGATCGCGTCCGGCGTCGAGATCGGCCCCTTCGCCTACGTCCGGCCGGGAACCGCCGTCGGCGAGCGGGCGAAGATCGGCACCTTCGTCGAGATCAAGAAGTCCTCGGTCGGCGCCGGCACGAAGATCCCGCACCTCTCCTACATCGGCGACGCCGAGATCGGGGAGGGCACGAACATCGGCGCCGGCAACATCACGGCCAACTTCAAGCACGAGTCCGGCCGGCCCAAGGCCAGGACCCGGATCGGGAGCAACGTCAGGACCGGCGTCGACAATACGTTCGATGCTCCGGTGGAGATCGGCGACGACAGCTGGATTGCAGCGGGTGCGGTCATCACGGATGATGTCCCTCCGGGATCGCTGGCCGGATTCCCCCCGCGGCAGCTCACGAAGGAAGGGTGGGTCTACGAGAAGCATGGAAAGCCTGACAGCTGAGCTTGCGCTGCCCGGTCTCGAAGGAGCGGCCGTGACGCAGCCCGTCCAGGGACACTGGCTCGAGCGTGGCCCGTCGAAGCGGCTCATGGTCTTCTCCGGCCGCTCGCATCCCGATCTCGCACGGCAGATCGCCGAGAAGCTCGGCGTCGAGCTCGGCGACATCGAGCTCGACACGTTCGCGAACGGCGAGACGTACGGCCGCTACATCGAGTCGATCCGCGGCGCCGACGTCTTCCTCGTCCAGACCGGGTGCCAGCCCGTGGACCGGAACCTGATGGAGCTGATGTTCATGATCCAGGCGGCGAAGCTCGCCTCGGCGAAGCGGATCACCGCCGTCATGCCGCTGTTCCCGTACGCGCGGCAGGACCGGAAGGCAAAGCCCCGCGAGCCGATCTCGGCGCGGCTCGTCGCCGACATGCTGCAGCTTGCCGGCGCCGACCGCGTCCTTGCGATGGATCTCCATGCCGGCCAGAGCCAGGGGTTCTTCACG
>DATJXB010000034.1:0-2588 GCA_035500755.1 Thermoanaerobaculia bacterium
GATCGTGCATCGGGACCTGAAGCCGGCGAACGTGAAGATCACGCCGCAGGGCAAGGTGAAGGTGCTCGACTTCGGCCTCGCGAAAGCGATCGCGGGAGATCCGTCCTCGCCGGACGCGACGCAGTCGCCGACGATCACGGCGGCGGCGACGCAGGCGGGGGTGGTGATCGGGACGGCGGCGTACATGTCGCCGGAGCAGGCGCGGGGCCGCGCGGTCGACAGGCGTTCGGACATCTGGGCGTTTGGCGCGGTCGTGTACGAGATGCTGACGGGCAAGAAGGCGTTCGAGGGGGAGACGATATCGGACACGCTGGCGGCGGTGCTGCGGGCGGAGGTGGACTGGTCGGCGCTGCCGCCGGAGACGCCTCAATCCGTCCGCCGCGTGTTGAAGCGCTGCGTCGACCGGGACCTGAAGACGCGCTTCCACGACGTGGCCGACGCGCGCATCGCCATGGACGAAACGCCCGAGGCGCCGGCGGCGGTCGCCGCGACGCCGCCCGTCTCTCGGAACCGCTCCGTCCTGTGGCCCTCTGTCGCGGCCGCGCTCCTCCTACTCGCCGGCGCCGGCTGGTGGCGCGCGCTCCATTCCCGGCCCGCCGGCACGACGACGCCGATTTCCTTCGCCGTCACGCTCTCCGGAGCGGACCGGATCCCGTTCGACGACATGCCGGTGCTCGACCTCTCCCGCGACGGGACGCGGCTCGTCTTCGTCGGGGAAAGCGAGGGGCACCGCCGGCTGTATCTGCGCACCCGCGATCGCATCGAGCCGAGGGCGATCGAAGGCACCGACAGTGCCTCGTCGCCGTTCTTCTCTCCCGACGGGGAGTGGCTCGGCTTCTTCGCCGACGGCAAGCTGAAGAAGGTGTCGGCCGACGGCGGCGTGGCGATGGTTCTGGCGGACGCTCCGAACAATCGCGGAGGCGTCTGGCTGGCGGACGACTCGATCGTGTTCGCGCCGGACTTCACGTCGGGCCTGTCGCGAGTGCCCGCGCGTGGCGGAAAGTCCGAGGTCCTGACGACGCCGGACGCCGCGGGCGGCGAGCGGACGCACCGCTGGCCGACCTACGTCCCCGGCGACGACGGTGCCGTTCTCTTCACGATCGGAATGCTCAAGGGCCCGGGAGACTACGACGACGCGCGCATCGCCCTCTGGGACCCCGCCTCGCGCAAGGTGCGGGTCGTCTTCGAAGGCGGGAGCATGGCTCGCTTCGCGCCGCCCAATCACCTGGTCTACATGCGCGCCGAAACGCTCCTCGTGGTTCCCTTCGACGCGAAGACTCGCCGGGTGACCGGCGACGCGGTCGGGGTCAACGAGAAGGTCAGCGTGGACGCGTCGAGCGGGGTCGCCTACGTCGCCTTCGCGTCCGACGGAACCTTCGCCTCCGTCGCGTCGGCCGGCGGGGTGGACGCGCGATCGATCGTTCTGACGGACCGGGCCGGCAAGCCGCGCAGCGTTTCCGTTCCGGCGCGTCCTTACCACTATCCGCGCTTCTCGCCGGACGGCAAGCGCGTGGCGGTCACGATCGGCCCGGGCCACGGCCACTCCGACGACGTCTGGACAATCGATCTCGAGACTGGCGCCCTGACCCGGTTGACGATCGGCGAAGCAAAGGTCGGCAACTACTACCCGGTCTGGTCGAACGACGGACGGCGCATCGCCTACAGCTCCGACCGCGCGCACCAGGGAATCTGGTTCAAGAGCGCCGACGGCACCGGTGCCGAGGAAGCCCTGGAGCCGGAGGCTCAACCCGACCTGCCCGCGGACTGGTCGCGGGACGGCTCGACGCTCGCGATCACCAAGAATTTTCCGTCGACGGACGTCTACCTGACGTCGCTCGCCGACAGGAAGCAGACGCTCTTCGAGCCCGGCGCCTCCTGCCCGGTCTTCTCGCCGGATGGGAAATGGCTCGCCTACGTGATCCTCGCGCCGGGCAATCCGGCACAGATCCTGGTCAAACCCGTCGCGGGTGAGGGAGGGAAAGTTCAGATCACCTCGGATCGCGGCTCTTTCCCGGTCTGGACGGATCGAGGCCTCTACTTCATGGCCGACCGGAGAGTGTTCGCCGTGGACGTGCAAACCCAGCCGGTGTTCAAGGCCGGACCGGCGCAGCAGCTGTTCGAGGTCTCGTACGACCGTGGGACGGTGCCGTCGCGCAACTTCGACGTGACCCGCGACGGGCAGACTTTCGTGTTCGTGACCGGAGCCGTGAGCGGCGAGCTTCGACAGATCAACGTCGCGCTCGGCTGGACGCCGGAGCTCGGCCGCCTCACGGCGCCGGCGCGGTGAGCGAGACGTGACGCTCCCCACGGGCACCCGTCTCGGCCCTTACGAGATCGTCGCGCCTCTCGGGGCGGGCGGGATGGGGGAGGTGTATCGGGCGCGGGACGGGAAGCTGGGACGCGACGTCGCGATCAAGGTGCTGCCGGAGGCCTTCGCCGCCGACGCCGAGCGTCTGGCGCGGTTCCGGCGCGAGGCGCAGGTGCTGGCGTCGCTGACGCATCCGAACATCGCGCAGATCTACGGGGTGGAGGAGTCGGGCGGGGTCGAGGCCCTGGTGCTGGAGCTGGTGGAGGGCGAGACGCTTGGG
>DATJXB010000035.1:0-3292 GCA_035500755.1 Thermoanaerobaculia bacterium
AGGTTCTGGAGCTTCTTGAAGTAGTCGTCGTACGGGTAGCCGCACGTCGCGTCCAGGAAACGCATGTAGTCGTGGCGCTCGACGGCGTCGTGCGTCCGGACGTCTTCGAGCTCCGCGAAGACGTTGGTGCTCGGAAACAGCATCGGCCCGCGCCCCGCCACGCGGAAGGGACCCGGCTGGGCGCGCAGGAAGCCGAGCAGGGGCGTGTCGGGAAACAGGAGGTCGGGTCGATAGAGGTGGTGGAGGCCCCGCCATTGATAGAGCAGCTCCCCGGCGCCGAGCACCGTCATCCCCGTGACCAGCAGCGCCGGCCGCGTTCGCAGCGTCGCGAGAAGCGCGGCGAGGATCAGGACGGCGAGCACGACGGCGAGCTGTCGCTTCTGGAACGGCAGGCCGCCGTTGAACGCGCGGTAACGGTAGAGGTACGCGAACAGGGCGACACCGGCGGCGGCGAGGAGGCCGCCCGTGACGGCGAGGGCCCACCCTCCCGCACGACCGGCGCGGCGATCGGCGAGATAGCGGTCGAGCTCGAAGGCCGCGATCACCGGGAGCGCGAGCGCCATCCACGCGTTGAAACGCAGAGGAAAGACGTAGCGGAACAGCGGCACTCTCGCGACGACCTCCGCGATCGGCCACAGACAGACGGCCTCGCCGAAGCCGATCAGCGCGACCGCCCACAGGACGAGCTCCGAACGCGGCCGCGAGGAGCCGCGCCGGAAGACGAGGAGCGCCGCCGCCCAGGTCAGGATCCCCGCGTAGCCCATCGCCATCTCGCTGAAGGTGCCGGGACCGCCCGGTACGGTCGGCGACCCCACCGCGTTGCCGAGCGTGTGCGGGAAGAAGGCGGGGAGGAGGCTGCGCCAGAGCGGCGCGTGCGGTGCGAGCGAAAGGTGCGGCTGCCAGAACGGGTTCTGCGCGGCGCTCAGCCGTCCGGAGGCGGCGATCGCGAAAGCGGACGGCAGCAGAAGGAAGGCCGTCAGGCCGACGGCGGCGAGCGCCGCCGGCACGAGCGTCCGGACGACGCGGCCGAGGTCCGGCAGATCGCCCGTGACGAAGCGGCCCGCGAGCCAGAACGCGGCAAAGAGCGCCCCGAGCGCGGCCGACTCCGGGTGACCCGCGAGCACCGTCAGAACGAAGACGGCGGCGAGGCCGGCCGCGGTCCGCGCGCGCCGGTCGGCGTCGCGACACCGCTCGAGAAGAAACAGGGTCCACGGCCACAGGCAGAAGACGCCCGACTGCGGATAGAGGATCCAGGGCGGCAGGAACGAGAAGGAGAGCGCGAAGGCGGCAGCCGCGAATCCCGCCGAGCGCTTCGAGACGCCGAGCTCCCGAACCCACAGCCACATCCCGGTCGCCGCGGCGAAGAGCTTGAGGGCGACGGCGAGCGTGAAGCCACGCCAGAGAGGGAGCGCGACGACGGCGAACGTCAACGGGAAAAACGCGGCGGAAACGCTGTTGGCGGCCAGCGGCGTGCCGCAGCCGTTCCAGCGGTCGCGCAGCGGCAGCGCTCCTTCCTTCCACGCAAGGGCGACGGCCTTCGTCCACGGCAGGATCTGCGTGACGATGTCGTTGAGATAGGGGTTGTACGGAGGCGGCGCGCCCGCGTGGAACCACGGCGGGACGTAGCCGACGTGGTCCAGCGGCAGCGGCGTGCGGGCCGCGACGAACGCGAGGGGGTACGGCGCGACCGCGAGCGCGACGAAGGCGGCCAGCGCCGCGGCGGGTATCGGGCGGCCGAGCGCGCGCGCCGCCGCGGCGATTCCCCAGACGGCGGCGGCGAAGCAGGCCGCCAGGGCGAGCGCGGAGGCCACGGCGGCGAGACTACTACGGCGGCGCCGGCGCGGAAGCGGCCGGCCGGCGGCGCTGCGCGATCGTCCGGCCGGCGACCTCCGCGAGCGGTTCGTAGGCCGCGTCGAGATACGCCGCGACGAGGGGCGTGCGCTCGCGGTGAGAGATCGAATCGGGAGCGTCGTATCGGGGACCCGCCGAAACGATCGCGAGCGGCGGACGCACGCGCTCGAGAGCCGCGATCACCTCGCGCTGCTTGGCCTCGGGTTCGTAGAAGGGAACGATGCCGTAGCGCACGGGCGGGAGGCGGTCGAGGAGAAAGTAGAGTGCCGGCTCGCTCGTGTAGTCGAAGAACGTCTCCCCGGGCCGCAGGCGCGCGTCCATGAAGGCGCGGAGCGCCCGGATCTCCGCCGCCTGGCCGCGCGACGCCGGAGCCCGGCGGTCGGGCCCCGGCTGCGCGAGCGCCTGGAGAGTCGCCGCGTGACGCGAAGCCGCCCAGGCCAGAAGCCGCGCCTGCGTGCGGATCGCGCGATCCGGACGGAGGGCCACGGCGAGGACGGTCGCGGTGAGGACCGTCGTGGCCGTCGCGAAGCGGCGCGCGTGGGCGGCGCGGAAGAGGAGCCAGGCCGCGGGAAAACCGGCCAGCACGCCGTAGAACGCGAGGTGGCCGCCGTCGGCTCGGCCGAGGGCCCCGCGCAGCGCGGCGAGGCCGACGAGCGTGACGGGCGCCACCGCGCGGTCCGTCTCGTCGAGGACGCGGTCGAGAGCGCGCGCGGCCCAGACGCCGACCGCGGTCGCGAGGAGGCCGAGCAGAAACAGCGCGGGCATGGTCTCTCCGCGCACGAGGGCGAGCGCCTCGGCGCCGCCGCCGTCGACGATCGCGGCGGCGGAGGTTCCCGCCGGGAGACCCCAGATGTCTCCGATGTCGCGCGGCAGGTCCACGAACGAGACGCGGCAGAACGCGGTGAGCGCGCCGTCCCGGAGGAGCAGGAGCGCGAAGGGCAGCGTGCCCGCGCCGACGCCGGCGGCGAACGCGCCGGCGGCGCGCCACGGGCCGTCGGTCCGCTCGTCGACGGCGCCGAGCAGAGCGGCGGCGGCGAGGCCGCCGGAAAGCGCGGCGACACCGAAGTCGAGGGTGAAGAAGAGCGCGGCCGCCGCGAGGGCCCCCGCGGCGACCCAGAGTCGAACGTCTCGACGGCGCGCCGCGAGGGCCATGGCCGCCATCGCGGCGACGGCGACTCCGGGCCGCTCCGACCCAAAGGGCGAGATCGACAGCGCGGCGACGAAGGCGACCGCGGCCCATCCGGCGTGTCCGAAGAGACCGAGGCCGAGGGCCGCGAGCGCGCAGAGCTCGAGCGCCGTCGCGGCCGCTCGCCGCGCGCGGTAGAGGCGCAGGTCCGGTGAGAAGCGCGCAAACACGAAGCCGTCGACGCCGCCGTCGGCGCCCCATCCGTGAATCGGGTAGGTGTCGACGAACGGGCGACCGCCGGCCCGGTAGACCTGC
>DATJXB010000036.1:0-4635 GCA_035500755.1 Thermoanaerobaculia bacterium
AGGGCGGGTTCGTCGTCGAGCGCAGGAAGTCGTCGGCGAGGTAGACCGCGTTGTTCAGGTAGTAGTTGTCCGCCTCGCCGACGTAGATGTGGAGCTTGCCCGCGAGCTTCGTTCCGAGGCCCTTCTCCCAGTTCCGCTTCAGGATGTCGACGAGGTCGTAGTGCTCCTTCCAGTACGCCGCGACCTCCTTATCGATGGCGCCGGTCTTCTTGTCCCAGATCGGCTTCGGGTAGCCGTCGGCGCCGACGGGGGAGAACACGGCCTCCCAGACGTCCCACTGACCGCCGGACCGGCTGTGCGATCCGAGGACCATCTCGAGGCGGTTCGTCTGCTCGACGGTGGACTGGATGTGGCCGAGGTAGTCGCGGTGCGCCGGCGTCGCGACGCCGCCCCACGGTCCGCTCCACCGGTACGCGTCGGCGTCCTCGTAGACGTCGACGACGCCGTACTGGTGGAAGTCGATCGGGTCGGGGCACGCGCCCCACGCGCCGTTGTACTCGTCGGGATACAGGATCTGCGCGCCGAGCGCCTCCCAGCCGCCCGTCGAGCCGCCATACATGAACCGCGCCCAGCCCGCGCCGATCGCGCGGTACTTCTTCTCGAGGTACGGGATCAGCTCGTAGGTGATCGCGTCGCCGTACGGACCGAGGTTCTCGGAGTTCACCGCGTACGAGTCGTCGTAGTACGGGTTCGCGTGCTGGATCTCGACGATCAGGTATCGCGGATACTCGGGCGAGACCCAGTCCTTGTAGAACTGCCACGCCTGCTCCTGCTCGATCCGGTTGTAGCCCTCGACGTGGAAGCGCTCGGAGGTGACGGGCTTGAGGTCCGGGTCGGGCGGCGTCTCGCGGAAGCCGCCGATCGTCGCGGGGAAGTGCCCGTGGAAGATCACGAGCGGGTAGCGCGCGTTCGGGTGCGCGTCGAAGCCCTCGGGCAGGAGGACGTGCGCCCCGAGGAACATCGGACGACCCCAGAACTTCGTCAGCCGCTCGGACTGGACCTTCTCGTGGCGGACGTACTTCGTCGCCGGCGGATCGGGGATCGGCGGGATCGTCTGGTCGAGCGTGAGCGCGAAGGATGCCGGCTTGCCGGCTTCGATCGTGATCGCGCGGGGCGTCGAGTAAAGGTTGCCGGGCGCCTTGTTCCACTGCTGCCCCTCGCCGCGGTCCATCGGGAGCTTCACGACGTGGCCATCGGCGCGGCGGAAGGTTTCGTAACGGTGCAGGAGCGCCTGGACCTGGTAGGTCCCGGGCGGAATGGCCGCGAGGCTCTCGACGGGGAAGCCGAGCACGTCGCCTTCGACGACGGCCGGCGATCCGGGCTTCCAGTTTTCGACGTCGATGCCGAAGATCTGCTGCGTCTTCGGGATCGACTCGCTGATCTGCGTGCGCGGCTCGGCCGACGGGTCGGTCGAGAGCATCAGAAGAAGGCGCCCGTCGAGCGGCACGGCGCTCTTGTCGGCGCCGTAGGTGATCGAGAAGCGCGGCCCGGGTGGCGGCGCCGACGGCGCCAGCCCCGATAGGGCCACGAGGGCCACGGCCGCGGGGCCGAAGAGAAGGAGAGCCTGCGCGAGCTTCATCGAGACCTCCGGTCGTGGGCGGGAGAATACAGGAGCGGTTGCCTGCGCCTCACGGCAGCGGGTGCGCTTCGAAGAAGGCCCATGCCTCGCGGTTGATCCGGTCGGCCACGGGCTCGTAGTAGTGGTCGTGGCCCTCGATCTCTTCGTATTGAACGGGAAAGCCGGCCTTGACGAGAAGGTCGCGCGTCCGGCGGACCGAGGCGATCGGGGTGAGGGGATCGCGGTCGCCGACGAAGATCGCGATGGGGATTTTGCGGGTCGCCTTCGTGAGGATGTCGTCGAAGTCCGGGTCTACCGCGGCGGCGTGGGCGGCGGCGGCGGCGAAGTACCCGGACTCGAACATGGCGGCGTCGTAGGCGAGATAGCCGCCCATCGAGTGTCCGAAGACGTAGAGACGCTTCGGGTCGAGCGCGACGGTCTTCTTCGCGTCCTCGACGATGCAGCGGAACACGGCCGGCGCGATGGCCTCGAAGGCGCGCTTGTTCGTGAGCTCCGGGGCGATCAGGACGAGGTCGTGGGTCTCGGCGAAGGACCGCCAGGGGATCACGAGGTCGTGGGCGTGGCCGCCGGAGCCGTGGAGGAGGAGCAGCGCCGGCTTCGGCCGGTTGAACTTCGGCGCGACGAGCAGGTACCGATACGTCACGCCGTCGCACGCCGCGGAGCGCATGGTCTGCGCGGCGGCCGGCGGCGCGGCGAGCACGGCCCCGGGGAGCAGGGCGGCCAGGGCGACTCGGATCAGGCGCACCGGGAGATTCTGCACCGGCGCGGCGGCGGCCGACGGTAGAATCTCGCCGCCGTCGTCCGCCGACAAGAAGAGGAGATCGCCGCATGAGGACACCCGCCAGGATCCTTGCGCTCTCGAGCGCCGCGCTCGCCGCCGCTGGTTTCGCGTTCGCCCAGGCGCCCGCGGCGCCGAAGTACCCGAACTACCCGAGCGAGATGCCGGCGGCGGTCAGGCCGGCGACGTCGACCTTCGACTACGTCCGCCGCGTGGTGATGATCCCGATGCGCGACGGCGTTCGCCTGCACACCGTGATCCTCGTGCCGCGGGGCGCGAAGGGCGCGGGGATTCTCCTGACGCGTACACCCTACGACGCGGACGCCCTGACGACGCACGCCCAGAGCCCGCACCTCGGCCCGACGCTCGAGGGCTACGACAACGCGACCGACGTGATCGTCGACGGCGGCTACATCCGCGTCGTGCAGGACGTGCGCGGCAAGTACGGTTCGGAAGGCGACTACGTCATGAACCGGCCGCTGCGCGGACCGCAGAACCCGACGCTGGTCGACCACGCGACCGACACGTACGACACGATCGACTGGCTCGTGAAGAACGTGCCGGAGTCCAATGGCAAGGTCGGCATCATCGGCATCTCCTACGACGGCTTTCTGCCGCTGATGGCGCTCTTCAACCCGCACCCGGCCCTGAAAGTCTCCGTCCCGATGAACCCGATGGTGGACGGCTGGATGGGCGACGACTGGTTTCACTACGGAGCCTTCCGGCAGCAGGGGATGCCTTACATCTACGAGCAGGAGGCCACGCGCAAGAACGACGAGAAGTGGTGGCGCCCCGCCTACGACGACTACGACACGTTCCTCGACGGCGGCTCCGCCGGCGATCTCGGCAAGGTCCACGCGCTCGAGCAGGTCGGCTTCTGGCGCCGGATCCTCGAGCACCCGAGCTACGACGCGTACTGGCAGGACCAGGCCGTCGACAAGCTCCTCGCGAAAGAGCCGCTCAAGGTGCCCGTCATGCTCGTCCACAGCCTCTGGGACCAGGAGGACATCTACGGCGCCATCGCCGTCTACAAGGCGATCAAGCCGAAGGACACCGGCAACGACAAGGTCTTCCTCGTGATGGGGCCGTGGTGCCACGGCCAGTCGATCCACGAGGGCTCGTCCCTCGGCGCGATCCGGTTCGACAGCGACACGGCGCTGACGTTCCGGCGCGAGGTCCTCGCGCCCTTCCTCGCGCAGTACCTGAAGGACGGCGCGCCGAAGGCCGACGTCTCGCCGGTCAACGCCTTCGAGACAGGCACCAACGCGTGGCGCAAGCTCCCGTCGTGGCCGGCCGGCTGCGCGAGCGGTTGCGCGATCCACGGGACGCCCCTGTACCTGGCGCCGGGCGGCAAGCTCGCGCTCGGCGCCGCGCCGGCGGCGGGCGGCGCGGAGTACGCGGAGTACGTCTCGGATCCGGCGAAGCCCGCGCCGTACCGCCCGCGTCCGGTCGACGCGGCCGCGACGGGCTGGCAGAAGTGGCTCGTCGAGGACCAGCGCGAGTGGTCGGGCCGCACGGACGTGGCCGTCTTCACGTCCGACGTCCTGACGGCCCCCGTCAAGATCAGCGGCCAGCCGATCGCGAATCTCGTCGCCTCGACGAGCGGCACCGACTCGGACTGGGTCGTCAAGCTGATCGACGTCTATCCGCCGGAAGTCGCCAACGACGCGCCCATGGGCGGCTACCAGCTCATGATCGCCGGCGACGTCTTCCGCGGCCGTTATCGCGAGAGTTTCGAGACGCCGAAGGCGATCGAGTCGGGCAAGCCGCTGCTCTACAAGTTCGCGCTCCCGACGGCGAACCACGTCTTCAAGCCCGGCCATCGGATCATGGTCCAGGTGCAGTCGGCGTGGTTTCCGCTCTACGACCGCAACCCGCAGACCTTCGTGCCGAACGTCTTCTGGGCGAAACCGGCGGACTACCGGGCCGCCACACAGCGGATCTACACGTCGGCGGCCAACGCGAGCTTCATCGACCTCCCCGTCGTCACGGCGCCGTGACCCGGCGCGGCTAGGGACACGAGGCCAGCGCGCCGATGTCCTGAATCGGCGAGAACGCCTTGCCGGGCGGGTTGGAGTACGTCTTCGTCTCGCCGGACACGGTGTCGGTAACCTGCACCATGACGGCGAGGTTCGTCAGGCCGGCCCCGAAGAACCAGCGGTGGCCGTTGACGGCGCAGCCGTCGAGCACCTTGACCATCAGCTCCGGGTTGCCGGCGTCGAAGAACCAGAAGTAGCCGGAACCGGTCGTGAGCGAGACCTGATGCCCGGCGCCGGAC
>DATJXB010000037.1:0-13902 GCA_035500755.1 Thermoanaerobaculia bacterium
ACGCGCTCCACGAAGTCATCCGGATGTTCCGCTGATGTCCTCCGAACTGCGCGACCTCTACCAGGAAGTCATCCTCGACCACAGCAAGCGGCCGAGGAATTTTCACCCGATGTCCCGGGCCGACCGTCAGGCCGAGGGCTACAACCCGCTCTGCGGCGACCGCGAGACCGTGTTTCTCGACCTCGACGGCGACGTCTTGAAGGACGTCAGCTTCCAGGGAGCCGGCTGCGCGATCTCGACGGCGTCGGCGTCGATGATGACCGAGAGCGTCAAGGGCAAGACCCGCGCCGAGGCCGACGCCCTCTTCGAACGCTTCCACGCCCTGATCACCGGGCAGCCCTCCGCGGCCGGCCCGGACCTCGGCAAACTCGCGGTCTTCTCCGGCGTGCGCGAGTACCCCGTGCGCGTCAAGTGCGCGACGCTGCCGTGGCACACGCTGAAGGCCGCGCTCGACGGCGAGAAGACGCCCGTGTCGACCGAGTCGGAAGGTCCGCCGGCGGAAACGGGAGGAGCCTGACGATGCAGATGCGCAAGGAAGCGACCGTCGCGCGCGACGTCGACGCCCGCGAGATCCCGAGCGGCACGCCGATCACGCTCCGCGCGGGAGACCCGATCATCATCACGCAGTCGCTCGGCGGCAGTTACACGGTCATGACGCCGGTCGGGTTCCTCGCCCGCGTCGACGGCAAGGACGCCGACGCCATCGGCGAGCCGGTCGCCGTTCCCGACGCCGCCGCGCAGGAAGGCAAGCCGACCGAGGAGCTCGTCTGGGACCAGCTCCGCACGTGCTACGACCCCGAGATCCCGGTCAACATCGTCGACCTCGGCCTCGTCTACGCCTGCACGCTCGCGCCGGTGGCCGACGGCCAGAAGGTCGACGTCAAGTTCACCCTCACGGCGCCCGGCTGCGGCATGGGCGACGTCCTTCGGGAAGACATCAAGGCCAAGCTCCTGACCGTCCCCGACGTGAAGGAAGCGGACGTGCAGGTCGTCTTCGACCCGCCGTGGAGCCTCCAGATGATGTCGGACGCCGCGAAGCTCCAGCTCGGAATGATGTGAGGACACGGCCGTGAAACTTTCCTCCCAGGAAGAGTACGGGCTGCGCTGCCTCCTGCGCGTCGGACGCGCGGACGAGGGCGGGAGCGTGACGATTCCGGAGCTCGCGCGCGCCGAGGGCATCTCCGAGCCGAACGTGGCGAAGATGATGCGGATCCTCCGGCGCGGCGGCTTCGTGACGTCGACCCGCGGGCAGTCGGGCGGCTACGCGCTGGCGCGCCCGGCCGACCAGATCGTCATCGGCCACGTCGTCGCCGCGCTCGGCGGCCGCCTGTACGAGCCGGCCTTCTGCGACGGCCACGCCGGCGTCGAGCGCTCGTGCACCCACATGCCCGACTGCTCGATTCGCTCGGTCTGGCGCATGGTCCAGCACGCCGTCGACCAGGTTCTCGGGAAAATCACGGTCAAGGACCTGCTCCGCAGCGAGCCCGAGATGAATGCCTGGCGCCAGGAGCGCGCCGCGACCCTGCCCACCTACTTGCCTCAGACCTGAGCGGCCGAGGCCCCGGGCCGCTCCGCCTCGCGGCGGCGCGTCAAACCCCTTCGAGACCCGTCCTGAGAATCTTCAGGGCCTCTCTTCGCCGGCGGCGCGAAACCGCCAGATGCCGACGATACTTCTTCAAGTCGCGCCAGCTCTCCGCCTGGAGCTCCGACCAGAACCGGGAAGCCCGCTCGAGCGATCGATGCGCGGTGTCGAGCCGGCGCCGGATCGTCTCCTGGAGATGCGAGGGCGCCGCGACGAGCCGGCTCTCGGCGTGGCCCACGGCCGTCTGCAGGCGCGCCCGCTCGATCACGATCGCGGGCGTGTGCCGCAGCCGCTGGGCGAGCCCCGCGGCGCGGAGGCCGCGGATCCACCACTTGCTCGGGTCCCATTGGTACCACCGGATGCCGTTGCGGTAGTCGGCCGGGAAGCGGTGGTGGAAGTTGTGGTACCCCTCCCCGTTGGTCAGCAGCGCCACCCACGCGTTGTCGCGCGCCGAGTTCGACTCGGTGTAGGGCCGCTTTCCGTAGAGGTGCGCGATCGAGTTCACGAAGAAAGTGGAGTGATGCACCACGACGATCCGCAGGAACCCTCCCCACAGCAGGCCGCCGAGGGCGCTTCCCATGGCCCAACCGATCAACGCCGGAAGACCCAGTCCGCCGACGATGCCGATCCACGCCGCGTGGCGGTGCTGCCACTGCACCAGGCGATTGCGATTCAGGTCGGGCACGTCCTCGAAGGTCCGGCCCGGGGCGCCCTTGTAGAAGATCCAGAGAATGTGCGCCCAGAGCCCGCCGCGCTGGATGTTGTACGGATCCCAGTCCCGGTCCACGTAGCGGTGGTGGATGCGGTGATCCGAGCCCCAGGCGAGGATCGAGTTCTGCAGGGCCATCGCGCCGAAGAAGAGATAGAAGGCCTGAACGGCCGGATGGCACTCGTAGCTTCGGTGGGCGAAGAGACGGTGATACCCCGCCGTCACCGAGACCCCCACGAGACCGTAGAGCGCGAGAAAGAGCGCCGGCTCCCACCAGCGGACACCCGCCGTCCACGCGTGCGCGGCGGTGCCCAGGGTGCCGATCACCGGCGACAGAATGAAAAAGGCGATCCGGACCCAGTCCTTTTCGCGCCGGGGCGGAGTGTTCTCGTTCAAGCGCCGGCCTCCGGGCCGCGTCGAGAGAGAACTTCCATCGCTTCCTCCGTGACGTCGACGAAAATCTCGACGGTTCGGTGGCCCCGCAGGTCGTCGATCAGGCCGCAGATGGCCGGTGCGCTCGCTCCCTTGTCCTCGAGGAAGACGGCCAGATCCCCGTCGCCGTAGAGGTAACTCACTTCCAGGGCGTCGGAGCCGCCCGTGCGGCGCAGGAGCATCGTCGCCTTGAATTGATACGGCGTCTGGTCCGACGGTTGGATCCGAATGGTCCAGTCCCGACTCCTCCCGCGAGTCCATCGATCGGCCGTTCGTTTCATGAGTGACGCCCTTTCGGTTGGGGAGCCTGCCCCCTCGGCCAATGCCCGACGTGGCGCGCGCCGATGCGCGCTCACGCCTTCTCGCTTGGGTCGTTCGGACTTTCGGCAGGACGGGCCTGGGAAAAGGCGAGCGAACGAGAACACGCACAGATTAACAGGTTGGGCTGCGGGGCCGCCCTCCCGGGTCCGGGACCTGAGAAATAATCCGCCCCATGCGCATCCTGATGCTCGCCGCCGAGGCCGCGCCCCTGGCCAAGGTGGGGGGCCTCGCCGACGTCGTCGGGTCGCTGCCGCGGGCCCTCCAGAAGCTCGGCCACGACGTCCGGGTCGCGCTTCCGGGCTACGGCGCGGTCGACTGGAGCCGCTGGGCGCCGGAGCGGCTCCGGACCTTCCCCGTCTACACGACCTGGGGGACCGTCGACGCGGAGGTCTGGCAGACAGACGTCGAGGGCATCCCGCACTGGCTGATCACAGGGCCGCCCATCCCGCGGGAGCGGTGGATCTACGGGCGCTCGATCGAGGAGGACGGACCCAAGTTCGTGTTCTTCTCGCTCGCGGCCCTCTGGGCGAGCGAGGCCGCCGCGTGGAAGCCCGACGTCGTCCACGCGCACGACTCGCACACGGGCGCCGCCGTCTGGTGGCTCGGCACCGAGGGCCGCGAGAACCCGTACTTCCGCGACGTCGCCTCCGTCTTCACGATCCACAACCTTCCTTACGCCGCGCAGGGCGCGGGCAAGGCCCTCGGCGACTACAAGCTGCGCCGGAGCGACGCGCTCCTCGCCCTCGCCGAGGGCTACCGCGACTCGCTGATGGGGATCGGCATCCTCGCCGCCGACTGGCTGACGACCGTCAGCCCGACGTACGCGCGCGAGATCCTGTCCCCCGAGGGCGGCAAGGGTCTCGACGGAGTCCTCCGCGCCCGCGCCGACCGCCTCGAAGGGATCTTGAACGGCATCGACACCGAGTCGTGGGACCCGGCGGCCGACCCGGACCTGATCGCGAACTTCGACGCGGGAACGCTCGACAAGCGCGCCCGCAACAAGACCGAGCTTCAGCGCGAAGCCGGCCTCGAGCCCGACCCGCGCATGCCGCTGCTCTCGGCCGTGTCGCGCCTGGTCAAGGAGAAGGGGTTCGACATCGCCGTGCCCGCGATCCGCCGGTGGCTCGAGCGCGGCGGGCAGTTCGTCCTGCTCGGCACCGGAGATCCCGCCCTCGAGCACGAGTACGCCCAGCTCGAGATCCGCTACCCGCACCGGGCGAGCGTGCGCCTGCGCTTCGACGCCCGGTACGCGCGGCGGATCTACGGGGGCGCCGACGCCATCGTCCTGCCTTCCCGCTACGAGCCCTGCGGCCTCGCCCAGATGATCGCGATGCGGTACGGCTGTGTCCCGATCGCCCGGCGGACCGGGGGTCTGGCGGACACGGTCGTGGACGCCGGCGACCCCGACGCCACGGGTCTGATGTTCGACGGGTTCGACGCCTGGGCTCTCTGGGACGCGCTCGACCGGGCGCTCAAGGTGTACGCTCAGCCCGCCAAATGGGCCGAGCTCCAGCGAAACGGCATGGGCCGCGACTTTTCGTGGTCGAGGTCGGGGCGCGCGTACGCCGCGGTGTACGCGCGAGCGGCAGCGGCGCGCGCCGCGGGCTAGGCCTCGCGTGAGGGCCCGCGCGGTCATCCTCGCGGGAGGCGAGGGCTCGCGCCTGGGCGTCCTCACCGAAAAGCGGGCGAAGCCCGCCGTTCCGTTTGCCGGCAAATACCGCATCATCGACTTCACGCTGTCCAACTGCGTCAACTCCGGGATCTCCGACGTCATGATCCTGACGCAGTACCGCCCGCACTCGCTCAACGAGCACATCGCGTCGGGACGGCCGTGGGATCTCGACCGCAGCTTCACGGGCGGCATCCAGATCTACCAGCCGTTCCGCGGCCGCGCCGCCACCGACTGGTACAAGGGAACGGCGGACGCGATCGCGCAGAACCTTTCGTTCGTCGAGCGCGGCTCGCCCGACCTCGTCCTGGTGCTCTCGGGCGACCACATCTACAAGATGAACTACGGCTGGCTGATCGCCTTTCACATCGAGAAGCAGGCCGACGTCACGATCGCGACGCTCAACGTCACGCGCGAGGAGGCCACGCGGATGGGCATCCTCGCGACCGACGCCGAGCAGCGCGTGACGCAGTTCGTCGAGAAGCCGGCCGACCCGCCCGGCACGCTCGCCTCGATGGGCATCTACGTCTTCGGCCGGGCGATGCTCTCGCAGGTCCTCGAGGAAGACTCGCGCCGCCGCGACTCCTCCCACGACTTCGGCAAGGACATCATCCCGCGGATGGTCTCGGGCGGGATGCGCGTGTTCGCGTATCCCTTCCAGGGTTACTGGGTCGACGTCGGGACGGTCGAGGCGTACTGGCAGACGCAGATGGATCTGCTCAAGACGCCGCCGCCGGTCGACTTGAACGACCGCGCGTGGATCGTGCACACGCGTTCGGAGGAGCGGCCGCCCGTTCTCATCATGGAGGGCGCCGTCGTCAAGGACAGCATGATCACGGACGGCTGCGTGATCGCCGGCGGCGCCCGCGTCGAAAAGAGCATCCTCTCGCCCGGCGTTTCGGTCGGGCCCGACGCCGTGGTGCGCGAATCGGTCGTCCTGACCGACACGCTCATCGAGGCGGGCGCGCGCGTCGAGCGCTCGATCGTCGACAAGGCCGTCCGCATCGGACGCCGGGCCCGCATCGGCAAGGCGGCCGCGAAAGGCGCGAGCGGCGGCGACAACCACGGCATCACGACAATCGGCAAGAACGCGGAGATTCCCGACGGCGCGGTCGTGCGCCGCGGCGCGGTCGTCCACACCGACGTCACCGCCGAGCAGTTTCCCAAACCCCGCCGCCGGAAAGCGGCCGGCCCCGCGTAGGGAGGACCGGCTTCGCTGGCCCGTCGTTTGCACCACCCACAGGCGGAGTGCCTCTCGGTGAGGACACTCCTTCCATGAGGAGGTGTTCGATGAAGAAAGTATTGCTGTCGGCGGCGATCGCTTCGGCTCTGTCCGTGGCGGCGCTGGCCCAGGACGCGCCGAACCCGCGGGGCGATGCGCAGCGTATGCAGTCTCAGGCCGCCGCCACGATCCACGGCTCCGTGACCTCGGTCGACAACGCTTCCAGGAGCTTCGTCGTCAAGGACGACGGAACCGGCAAGGAATCGACGGTGTACTGGGACGGAACCACCAAGATGAACGGCGACCTCAAGGTCGGATCGATGGTGTACGTGCAGATCACCGACGCCTCCGGCAAGTCGATGGCCACGACGATCGACATCAAGAGCGCCAAGAAGCCCTACTGAGCGAGGCCTCCGCGGGACTTCTTCACGCTTGGTGATTCGGGGCCGGGGAGCGGGCGTCCGCTTCCCGGCCTTTTCAGGATCGCGCGAGCCGCCGGCGGAGCCAGTCTGCGGCGAGCGCCTCGGCCCAATAGCTCGGGCGCCACGGCGCCGCGCCGGCGACGAACCCGATGTGGCCGCCCCGAGGCGTCGCGCGGAGCTCGACGTGGGGCGCCGCGGCGTCTCGCGCGTTTTCGACGGCGCGCCGCGAGAGAAACGGGTCGTCCTCCGCCGAGAGACACAAGGTCGGCGTCGTGATCCGCGCGAGGTACCCGAGCGAGCTCGACCTTCGGTAGTAGTCGTCGGCGCCGGCGAAACCATGGAGCGGCGCCGTCGCGGCGTCGTCGAACTGCCAGAACGTCCGGGCGGCGAGCATCCGAGGCACGTCGATCTTCGACCCCGCCTCGGGAAACCGCGCCGCCGCCGCGCGGGCCTTCTCCTTCAGCGTTCCGAGGAAGTGCCGCACGTAGAGCCCGCCGACGTACGTTTCGAGGTACGCGGCGCTGTCGGCCAGGTCGTAGGGCGTCGAGAGCGCCGCCGCCGCCGCGACCGCCGTCTGCCCCGGGTTCTCGCCCAGCCACTTCAGAAGCACGTTGCCGCCGAGCGAGACGCCGGCGGCCGCGATCCTCGTTCCCGGCTCCCGCGCCGCGAGCGTCCGGACCACGAAGTCGAGGTCGCCCGTTTCGCCGGAATGGTACAGGCGCGGGCGCCGGTTCGGCAGCATCCGCGCGAGGTCGTTCGGGTCCCGGGCGCACGACCGAAAGTTGAGGGCCGTCCCGCGCATCCCGCGGCGCGCCGCCTCGGCCAGCAGACCCTGCACGTAGACGGAGTTCGAGCTGCCCTCGAGGCCGTGGAGGACCAGGAGCCGCGGACTTCCCGCCGGGCCGGGGGCGTGGTCGAGGAGGAGCTCGTCCCCGTCGGGTGTCTCGAGCGCTTCCCTCTCGAAGGACACCATCCGGCGCGGACGCACCAGGCGCCCCCAGACCGTCTGGGCGTGGGGGCCCGGCAGCCACCAGGCCGGGCGGAAGGCGCCGCCCGCCGCCGCGACGAAGCTCATTTCGGGGGACAAAGCCCCTCCCTCAGCGGACGAGTCGAAACCTTGGCCTCCCGGGCCCGTAGATTCAGCCGTTTGCCCATGAGGAGGATCCCATGAAAAGCGTCCCGCGGCTGCGCGCTCTGGCCGCTCTCGGCCTCTTCACCGCCGCCGTCGCCTCGGCCGCCCCGGCACCCACCAGGGGCTCCGATTTCCAGATCCCCGTCGAGTACCGGAAGCTTCCCAACGGCCTGAAGGTCGTGCTCTCGCGCGACACGACGGCGCCGGTCGCGGTCGTCGCCGCCTACTACAACATCGGATTCCGGATCGAGCCCAAGGACCGCACGGGCTTCGCCCACCTCTTCGAGCACATGATGTTCCAGGGCTCCAAAAACCTCGGCAAGATGGAGTTCATCAAGCTCGTCCAGTCCAACGGCGGAATCCTGAACGGCTCGACGCGCTTCGACTTCACCAACTACTTCGAGGTCGTTCCCGCGCACGCGCTCGAGACCGCGCTGTGGGCCGAGGCCGACCGCATGAAGGGGCTGGCGATCACGGCCGAGAATCTGAAAAACCAGCAGGAGGTCGTCAAGAGCGAGGTCCGGGTCAACGTCCTGAACCGGCCTTACGGCGGCTTCCCCTGGCTCGACCTGCCGCAATACGCGAACGTGAACTGGTACAACGCCCACAACTTCTACGGCGACCTGAAGGACCTCGACGCCGCCACGCTCGAGGACGTCACGCAGTTCTTCAAGACCTTCTACGCGCCGAACAACGCCGTCCTCGTCGTCTGCGGCGACTTCGACCCGGCCCAGACGAACGCGTGGATCGACAAGTACTTCGCCGGGATCCCGTCCTCGCCCCGCCCGGCCAAGGCCGACCTGACCGAGCCGAAACAGGAGAAGGAGAAGCGCGCGACCAAGCCCGACGCGCTCGCGACGCGTCCGGCGCTCGCGATCGGCTATCACGCGCCGCCGCGCAACACGCCCGAGTACTTCGCGATGGGACTCCTCGACGAGGTCCTCGTCCAGGGCAAGGACAGCCGCCTCTATCAGGCGCTCGTCCAGAAGAACGGCCTGACCGGCGACGTCGAGGGCGGCATCAACTCGGGCCTCGGCGACATGTACAACGTCAACGGCCCCACGCTCTGGGACGTCTCGCTCTACTACGACAAGGACAAGAGCGCCGACCAGATCCTCACGGTCTTCGACGCCGAGATCGACAAGGTCCGTAACCAGCCGGTCGACCAGGCGACGCTCGACCGCGCGCTCGTGAAGGTCCGCTCGGCTCTCTACGACAAGATCGAGCAGAACGGCGGTTTCGGCAAAGCCGACCTGCTCGCGTCGTACGCCCTCTTCGACGACGACCCGTCGAAGATCAACCAGATCGAGGCGGATTTCCGCCAGGTGACGCCGGCGCTCATGCAGAAGACGGCCCGCGAGTACCTGCGGCCCGAGAACCGAACGATCCTGATCATCGAGCCCGGGGCCGAGGCGAAACCCCAGGCCAAGAGCGGATCGTAGGAGGAGTGACGTCATGAAAACGCGCATCGCACTCGCCGGGATCCTGCTCGCCGCCGCGCTCGCGCCGGCCCTCCGCGCCGACAAGGAGGCGCCGCCGGCGCCGGCCCAACCCAAAGGCTTCACGCTGCCGAAGCCGAAGACCTTCACGCTCGACAACGGCCTGGCCGTGACGCTCGTGTCTTACGGCACGGTGCCGAAGGTGTCGGTCCGCCTCGCGATCCTGACCGGCAACGTCAACGAAAGCGCGAACCAGGTCTGGCTCGCCGATCTGACCGGCGACATGCTCTCCGAAGGCACGGCCACGCGCACTGCCTCGCAGATCGCCGAAGACGCGGCGAAGATGGGCGGCTCGCTCGACGTCACCGTCGGGGAGAACCGCACCGAGATCGGCGGCGACGTCCTTTCGGAATACGGCGCGGCGATGGTCGCCCTCGTCGCCGACGTCGCCCGGCATCCGAAATTCCCGGAGTCGGAGCTGGCGCGCCTGAAGGCCGATCGCCTGCGGCAGCTCTCCATCGCCCGCAGCCAGCCGCAATCGCTCGCGCAGGAGAAGTTCCGGACGGTCCTCTACGGCGACCACCCGTACGGACACCTCTTCCCGACCGAGGCGATGCTTCAGAGCTACACCCTCGCCGACGTGCGCGGCTTCTACGACAAGAACTACGGCGCGCTGCGCGCCCACCTCTACGTCGTCGGCAAGTTCGACGAGGCGCCGGTCGAGGCCGCGGTCCGCAAGGCCTTCGCCGACTGGAGGAAGGGCGCGCCGCCCGAGCTCGCGCAGCCGCCGGCCTCGAGCGCGCGAGCCGTCTACATCCTGGACCGGCCGGGCGCCGTGCAGTCGACGATCAACCTGGGGATGCCCGTCATCGACCCGTCGAACGCCGACTGGGACCGACTCTTCCTGATGAACGTGCTCCTCGGCGGGTCGTTCTCCTCGCGCATCACGTCGAACATCCGCGAGCAGAAGGGCTACACCTATTCACCGACCGCGCAGCTCTCCAACCGCTACCGCGACGCGTACTGGGTCGAGCTGGCCGACGTGACGACCAACGTGACCGGGCCGGCGATCCACGAGATCCTGGGCGAGATCGACCGTCTCCAGGCCGAGCCGCCGTCGGACAAGGAGCTGAAGGGCTTCCAGAACTACCGCTCCGGCGTCTTCATCCTTCAGAACTCCTCGCGCGCCGGCATCACCGGGCAGCTCGAGTTCGTGGACCTCCATCACCTGCCGGCGGACTACCTCAACGGCTACGTCGCCCGCGTGTATGCCGTGACACCTCAGCAGGTGCAGGAGATGGCGAAGAAGTACCTCCAGGACGACAAGGCGACGATCGTCGTCGTCGGCGACAAGAAGATCGTCGAGGAGCAGGTGAAGGAGTTC
Organism: Thermoanaerobaculia bacterium; assembly: GCA_035500755.1. Taxonomy (GTDB): domain Bacteria; phylum Acidobacteriota; class Thermoanaerobaculia; order UBA5066; family Gp7-AA6; genus DAHUXD01. Next base: position 10,313 of record DATJXB010000037.1, read on the forward strand.
GGGCCGCTGAAGTAGAGAGCGGCTGCCCAACCTTCTCCCCCCTCACCCTGCCCTCTCCCCCCGCTGGGGGGAGAGGGTGTTCAAGGGCGTCCTCGCCCTTTCGCCCGCATCCACGCGGGCTTCTTCTTCGCCGCCTTCGCGTAGATCGGGCAGCTCGGCACGTGGGCGCCGCGCCGGTAGCCCGTCGAGAGCAGGAACGACTCGACGATCTCGCCGCCGGTGAAGACGAACGTCTCCTTGAAGAGCTTGCGCCAGGCCTCGCGCGAGCGCGGGTGGTGCGCGTCGAGCCACTTCGCGAACGAGCCGTGCGACTTCCGGATCGCGAGCAGCCGCTTCGCGTTCTCGATGACGGCTTTGACCTTCAGCCGGTTGCGGATGATCCCGGGGTCCGCGAGCAGCCGGCGCACGCGCCGCCCGTCGTAACGCGCCACCTTCTCGGCGTCGAAGCCGTCGAACGCGCGCCGGAAGCCCGCGCGCTTCTGCAGCATCGTCAGCCACGACAGGCCGGCCTGGTTGATCTCGAGCGCCAGCCGCTCGAAGAGCGCCGCCTCGCTGCGGACCGGGAAACCGTACTCGCGGTCGTGGTACGGCCCGTGAAACGGATGACCCTTCGCGATGCGGCAGTAACTCACGGGCGCGCGAGCGTATCATCGGCTCAAAGCGCGGAGGGTTCGATGAAACGGCTGCTGCTCGTCCTGGTGGTCGCCGGCGTTCTCTGGTACGTCGCGAAGTCGCAGGGCTGGCTGCCCTCTTCGGGCGGCTCGGGCGCCGCGTCGTCGACGGACCCCATCGGCCGGGCCCGCGCCGCCGCCGCCGCGAGCGACGCCCAGACGAATGCCGCCGCGTCGATGTCGCGAGAAGCGGACCAGTCCGGCGCCGCGGCCGGCGTCACCGAGAACATGACGCCCGACCAGGTGCGCGCGCTCCTCGGCGCGCCCGACGACGTCCAGACCGAGGCGCTGGATTCCGGCGCCCGGCGGGAGACCTGGACCTACCGCAGCGCCGGCAAGACCGTCGTCTTCGAGAACGGCGTGGCGATCTCGATCCGTTAAGCCGTCGTCTTCTTGAAGCGCGCCACGGCGAGCGCGATGATCACGATCGTGTAGAAGGTCAGCCAGGCGATCGGCTGCCACAGGTCCCGGATGGGCGCGCCCCGGAGGATGATCCCGCGCAGGGCGTCGATGAAGTAGCGCGCCGGGATCAGGCGCGAGATGTACTGGAAGATCTTCGGCATGCCGTCGATCGGGAAGACGTAGCCCGAGAGAAACACGAACGGCAGCAGGAAGAACGCCGACATCTGCATCGCCTGCATCTGGGTCGCGGCCAGCGTCGAGATCAGCATGCCGAGGCCGAGAACCGCGGTGATGAAGATCAGGCCGACCGCGTAGAGCTCGAGCACCGAGCCGCGGATCGGAATGTCGAAGAGAAACCGCATCAGGAGGATCGTCATCGTCAGCTGGACGAGGCCGATCAGCATGAAGGGCATGATCTTGCCGAGGATGATCTCGGTGCGCGTGGCCGGTGTGACCTGGAGCTGCTCGAGCGTGCCGCGCTCGCGCTCGCGGACGATCGCGCTCGCGGTGAACTGAATCAGGGTGAAGGTCAGGATGATCGCGATCAGCCCGGGGATGACGAAGGTCGACGTGCGCAGGTCCGGGTTGTACCAGGGCCGCACCCTCAGGTTCAGCGGCAGCTCCTCCCACTTCCAACCGGCGCGCTGCACCAGCGCCTGCACCGAGAGCCCGCTCGCGATCCCGGAGGCGATCGCCATCGCCTGCGTCGCCGTCGTCGTGTCGGTGGCGTTGACGATCAGGAACGCCTGCGCCGGCGCGCCCCGGTGGAAGTCCTTGCCGAAGTTGCGGTCGATCACGAGGCCGACCGAGGCGCGAGCGGCGTCGATCTCTTCCCCGAGAGCCTTGAGGGAGCCGACCTGCCCGACGACGTCGAAGTACTGCGTCGCCACCATCTTCGAGACCAGGTCGCGGCTTTCGACCGACTTGCTTTCGTCGTAGACCACCATCTTCAGGTGCTTGACGTCGTAGTTGATCGCGTACCCGAACATCAGCGTCTGCATCACCGGCACGAACACGATCAGGCGCAGCGTGATCGGATCGCGCTTCAACTGCAGAAACTCTTTCCACGTCAGGGCGAGCAGGCGCTTCATACGGCGACTTTCTCCGTTTCGGCCGGAGCGCGGCGGGCGAGCGAGACGAACACGTCTTCGAGCGAGGGCTCGGCGGCCTGCGGCGCCCCGAGCGGCTCGACGAGCCGGCGCGCCGCCGTTTCCTCGCCCGGGCGCGCCACGACGCGCAGCCGCCGGCCGAAGAGGTAGGCGTCCTCGAGCGGCGGCGCGCTCTGGACGCGCGAGAGCTCCTCGAACGGGTCCGCGCCCGGCGGGGCCGGCACCTCGAGAATGCGGCCGCGCAGCCCGTCCTTCAGGTCGTGCGGCGGCCCCTCGGCGATGATGCCTCCGTTGAGGATGAAGGCGAGCCGGTCGCATTGCTCCGCTTCGTCCATGTAGTGCGTGGTCACGAGCACGGTCATGTGCCGGTCGGCCGCAAGCTCGTAGATCAGGTCCCAGAAGAGACGGCGGCCCTTCGGGTCCACACCGCCGGTGGGCTCGTCGAGAAAGAGCAGCTCGGGCTCGTGGAGGAGCGCCGCCGCCAGCGCGACGCGCTGGCGCTGGCCCGTCGAGAGTCCCGCCGTCATCGCCGGCAGGAGCGCGCCGAACTCGAGCCTCTCCGAGAGCGCGCGGACGCGCTCGGAGAGCCGCGCCGGCTCGAGCCCGTAGAGCGAGCCGAAGAAACGGAGGTTTTCCTCCACCGTCAGGTCGATGTAGAGAGAGAACTTCTGGCTCATGTAGCCGAGCCGTTTCTTCCAGGCTTCGGTGTCGCGGGCGACGTCGAGCCCGCCGAAACCGGTCACCGAGCCCGAGGTCGGCTCGAGCAAGCCGGTCAGCATGCGGATCGTCGTCGACTTGCCGGACCCGTTCGGCCCGAGAAAGCCGAAGACCTTCCCCGGCGGCACGACGAAGTTCACGTGGTTGACCGCCGTGAAGGCGCCGAAGCGCCGCGTCAGGTCCCGCGCCTCGAGAGAGGCGCCCGCGTCGCTCGCCGCGCTCACGCCGCCGCTCCTTCCTCGCTCTTCAACACGAAGACGTCTTCGAGCGAGGGATCCACGCGCTCGACCGCCGATGGCTCGACGAGGCCCGCGAGCGCGCCCCGCACGGCGTCGAGGATCTCCGGCCCCGCCCCCGCCGAGCCGCGAACGTGGAGCTGGGTGCCGAAGAGCGAGACGTCGTCGACCGCGGGCACGTTCGCCAGCCGCTCCCGCACGTGGACGCGGTCCGACGAGCGGACGAGCAGCAGCGGCCTCGGGTACGCGGCCAGGATCTCCTCGCGCGTGCCGAGCGCCGAGAGACGCCCCTCGTCGAGAAAGCCGATCCGCGAAGCGTACTCGGCCTCGTCCATGTACGGCGTCGAGACGAGGATCGTGAGGCCCTGGTGGTGGAGCTCGTTCAAGAGACTCCAGAACTCGCGCCGCGACACCGGGTCGACGCCGGTCGTGGGCTCGTCGAGCAGGAGCAGGCG
>DATJXB010000038.1:0-9783 GCA_035500755.1 Thermoanaerobaculia bacterium
CTTACCCCTCCCCGGAAAAAGGGGCAGGAGCGGCTCTGCCGCCGCTCCTACCGCGCGTGAACCTTGTCGACCGCGAAATCCGCGTCCGATCCGTGGCACGTCGCGCACGCCTCGCCGAACGGCGCCGTCATCGTGAACGCGTGCGCCGCGGCGGCCTGCGTGTCGTGGCATCCGAGGCACGCCGCGGCGTCGTGATGCTGCGGCGAATACCAGTCGCGTGGTGTCTGAGTCGCGAGCCAGGAGGGGGACGCATTGTCGGTGACTTCCTCCGTGCCCGGCGCGTGGCACTTCTGGCAGTCGCGACGATCGCCCGGGAAGAGGACGTCGTTGAAGTTGTTGACGCTCGGCGGCGTTCCGAAGCCGTAGATCGTGTAGGTCTGCGTCAGGTCTTCTCCGGTGTGGATCCGGTGGATCATCCGCTTGAAATCGATCGACTCGACCGGGAGCTGGTCGGTCGGCCGCCGAGACACGTCGCTCGCGTTCGGGTTGTGACACATCACGCATTCCTGGGTGTTCAGCCGCTGTCCCCCGTGGAGCGCGAGCCGGTCGTGGCACGTGTTGCAGTTGGCGAGATCGACGACCACGCGCCGCGAGGCCACGGGGGAGCCGTCCACCGAGACGTCGAAGATCGGGTTGAAAGCGGCTTCGGTGAAAGTCGTCGCGTCCGCCGGATGCGGCGAAAGGTTGATCGTGCGCCGTGCTTCGATCGAGAAGGTCCATGTTCCCGTCGCGTTGGCCGGAAGCGCATTCGTGAACGTATACGTGGCAGTCGTTCCGTCAAAGGCGGCACCGGAGGCCGCTTCGCGGAAGGGGTTGACGGCGTAGTCTCCGGTCGGTCCGCCCATCAGCACGTTGAGATTGCTGGCGAACGGGCCGGGATCCACCGCCGAGCCGTCGTTCTGGGTGAGCTGGAACCTGATGGTCGGGTTTTGGCCCGGCGCTGCGTTGGCGACGGAGAGAATCTCGGCATGGAGTCCCTTCAGCTGCGTCGACTTGTAGGGGACGGTGTGTGCGCCCACGACGGAGGCGTCCCACTCGGTGCCGTTGGTGGGGATGTGGCAGCTGGCGCACTGGTTGTCGTTGGGCTGGGGTCCGGCCGGGTGGTTCTCCCCGGTCGTGAAGTTCACGTCGTCGTGGCAGGACTGGCACGCCGCGCGGCCCGGATAGGTGTACCAGTTGGGTCCCTGCGTGGGCGGCGTCGGCCCTTCGTGGCACGTGGCGCAGTTGCGGATGTCCTGCGGGAAGACGACCGTCGAGAAGTCGTGAACGCTCTGGCTGTTCCCGATGATGACGTAGGGCGTTCCCGCTTCGACGCTCGGCAGGCTCGATCCCATGTGGATCTTGTGCACCATGACCTTGAAGTCGACGGTATTGCCGGTGTCGGGGTCCGTCGTCTGCGGCGAATGGCAGAGGACGCAGAGCTTGACGTCCTGCCGCGAGCCGCCGTGGGCCGAGAGCGGGTCGTGGCACGTGTTGCACGCCGCGTTGGAGATCATGTCCCAGGACTGCGTCACGGGAGAACCGTTCGGGACGAAATCCTGCTCGACGTTGGCGTAATAGTCCTTCCCGAGGAGGTCGGACGTGTCTCGCGTGGCGTAGATGCCGAGCGTGGTCGTCGCCGTCGCGTCGTAACCGGCGGGCAGGGCCGTCTTGAAGGTGTAGACGGAATGGCCGATGTCGAGGTCCGTCCACGTCCCGCCGGAATCGGCCGCCGCCTGAGTCGCCGAGTTGCCGTTCGGAGCCGTCTGCACGCGCGTCGTGTACGCCGTGTAGTTCCGGGAGCCCGGGTCCCACCACGCGAGCACGAAGCTCATCGAGATGGCGCCCGGCGTCAGGACGCCGGCGCGATCGAGCGCAACGCCGAGGCCGTCGGTGTAGCTGACGTCCACGACGGCGTGAAGACCGGAGTCGAAGTGGATGCTGTTCACGGTCACGGCGAGCCCTGGCCGTACGTAGCCGAATTCGTCGGCCGAGAGCCAGTACTCCTTTTGCTGCGGGGCGTAGAGCGTTCGCGGGTCCGTCTCCTGCGTGCCGCTCGAGCGCGCGACGATGCGCGTGACGCGACTGTTCGACATCGGGAGAATGACGAGCGCACCGGCAGCCATCGCCGCCACCAGACCGCCTCGCAGCGACCTCATGACGCCACCTCCTGGCATTCGAAACGAAGGATCGGATCGCTCACGGGTTTCAAGGTTCTCGCGTTCCTTTATCGCCCGAAACTTCCCGTTGTCCGCTGAGCAATTTGTATCACGGCCGGCGTCTTCGACGACGACTCTTTGGCCGAGGAGCCCGCCGCAGAACTTCCCAAGAGTCTCGTCGGAGAACTTCCTGCCGGCTGCGGCAAGGTTCGGGCGAAATCGCTCGAGCGTCGCAAGTCAGGCGAACGCGCCGTGTCACCTGTTCGCACAGCTCTCACAGATCGGCGAGCGGCGATCTGGCAGGTCGAATGCTCGCCGTCGCCCATCCGGTCGAGGCAGCGTCGAAGCGCCGCAATGGCCCCCTCGCGGGTCCAGACGGTTGATCCGGCGCTCAGATCGTTGGAGCTCGTCAATGGCGCCGCCGCCGCCGCCGGGCGGGTCGCACGACCGTGACCGGCCGCGTCGCGAGGTAGATCAGACGCAGCGCCACGCCGCCCACGACCCATTCGGTGAGCGTGTCGCGCCCCTCGCTGCCGACGACGACGAGATCGGCGCCGAGACGGTCGGACTCGCGGTGGATCGCCTCGGGGATCGATTCCTCGCGCCGGGCGCCGACGATCCGGAGGTCGGCGTCGATGCCCGAGTGCCTCAGCGCGCGGGACGCTCTCGCGAGCGACCTCTCGGCGTGGCGATGCTGAGAGGGGATCTTTTCCGCCACGGTGATGACGGTCAGCGACGTGCCGGGCCTGGCGGCGAGGCCGGCCGCGAAGCGCAGGGCTGCCGTGCCTCCCCGCGAGCCGTCCGTGGCGACCAGCACCTTCCACTTCGCGGAAGACGGCTTGCGGCTCGGCACCGCTTCCGTTTAACAGGTCTTCGGGAAGATTGCCTGATGTAGCTGCATCAAGCCTGGGCCGCCGGCCCCTTCCTTTCAGTACACGATCCGGCGCGACCGGGGTGGCGCGGGGCGGCGCTCGATGCGGATACGCGCGTCGAGCACGCGCGCTCCTTGCGAAAGGACCTTGACCGGGTTCAGGTCCATCTCGCGGACTTCCGGGCAGTGCGCGACCAGGGCCGAGACGCGCAGCAGCAGATCTCGAAGGGCCGCCTCGTCGGCCTTCGGCGCGCCGCGGTACCCGCGCAGCAGCGCGGTGCCGCGGACCTCGTCGAGCATCGCCGCCGCGTCGGCGTCCGTCAGGGGATGCAGTCGGAACGCCACGTCGGCGAGGAGTTCGACGAGCGTCCCGCCGCTGCCGTATACGACGAGCGGGCCGAATGTCGAGTCCCGAACGACACCGACGATCACCTCGACTCCGCCGGGGACCATCGCCTGGACCAGGAATCCCGTCAATCCCTGGATCCGCGAGCTCATTTCCTCGGCGGCCTCGCGGACCGCGTCCGCGCTCTCCAGGCCGACGACGACGCCGCCGACGTCCGTCTTGTGCAGCAGTGCCGGCCCGACGGCCTTCAAGGCGACTGGCATCCCCATGGCGCGCGCCGCGGCGGCGGCCGCGGCCGGGTCGGACGCCGGCGCGAGCCGCGCCGTCGGCACGCCGAAAGCGGTGAGCAGCCGGTCCGCCTCGACGGCCTCGAGCCACCCGCCGCCTCGGGCGACGGCCGCGTCGATCAGGCCCCGCGCCTCGTCCGGTCGTAGATCCGGAAATTCCGGCACGACGCCCACGGGGGCGGCGCGCCAGCGGCCATACTCCGTGGCCCGGGCGAGAGCCATCGCGGCCGGCTCCGGAAAGTCGTAGCTCGGAATCGGCCTCAAGATCGGCGGAGCCCCGCGGGCGCTCATGAAGATGGCGAGGACCGGCTTCTCGCCGGACGCGCTCGACCCGTCGACGATGGCTCGGGCGATGGCATCGGGGTCGGTCGCGATGGGAGGGATGAAGACGACGAGAACGCTGTCGACGCCCGGGTCGGCGAGGACGAGCCGGAGCGCTCGCGCATAGTGATCGGGCGGCGCGGACGCGAGCATGTCGACCGGGTTCGCGACGCTCGCCGCTGGCGGGAGAAACGCGCGCAGCCCCGCGGCCGTCTCGGACCCGAGCGCGGGCAGCTCGAGTCCCTGCGCCTCGCACGCGTCGGCCGCGAGGATTCCGGGCCCGCCCGCGTTGGTCACGATCGCCACGCGGCGTCCCCGCGGCACCGGCTGGTGGGCCAGGAGCGCCGCGACGTCGAAGAGCTCCTCGAGCGTCCCGGTGCGGATGACGCCGGCTTGCCGGAAGAGTGCATCGACGACGGCGTCACGCTCGGCGAGGGCTCCGGTGTGAGACGATGCGGCGCGCGCGCCGGCGTGGGAGCGCCCCGCCTTGACGGCGACGATCGGTTTGCGCCGGGCGACGCGCCGGGCGATGCGCGCGAAGACACCAGGGCTGCCGAAGCTCTCGAGATAGAGGAGGATCACGTCGGTGCGCGGGTCTTCGGCCCAGTACTGGACGAGATCGTTCGACGAGACGTCGGCCTTGTTGCCAACCGACACGAAGGTCGAGATTCCCAGGTTCAAGCGCGCGGCGTAGTCGAGCAGCGCCAGACCGAGCGCCCCGCTCTGCGAGGAGAGCGCGATGCGACCCTCTGGCGGATAGACGGGCGCGAACGTGGCGTTGAGTCGTACGGCGGGGTTGGTGTTCACGAGCCCCATGCAGTTGGGGCCGACCATGCGCATTCCCGCGTCTCGGATCTTCTCGAGAAGCTGGCCCTCGAGACGGCGGCCGGCTTCGCCCGTCTCGGCGAAGCCCGCCGTGATGACGACGACGGCCTTGACGCCCTTGGCGGCGGCGTCGTCCAGCGCGGCCGGCACCGCGGCGGCCGGAACCGAGATCACGACGAGATCGACCGGTCCGGGCACGTCCCCGAGGCGCGCATAGCAGGGCGTGCGTTCGATCTCCACGGCTGCCGGATTGATGGGGTAGACCGGTCCCTGGAAGCCGGCGCGGAGGAGGTTGTGCAGGATCTCGCCGCCAATCTTGCCGCGCTCGCGGCTGGCGCCGACGACGGCGACCGAGCGCGGCTCGAACAGGCGGGCCATCGAAGCCGCCGCCGCTTTCTCGGAGCGATCGGCTGCCCTTTCCTCGTAAGCCGGCGTCGGCGCGAGCGAGACGACGAAGCGCTCGCCGCCGGTGCCCGCGCGGCGGATCGGAAAGCCGCAATTGGCGAAGACGTCGAGGAGGCGAGCGCGCGGGCCCGGCGCCAGGGCCTCGAACGTCGCGATCCCGCGGGCGCGGGCGATCTCGGCGAGCCGCTCGAGGAGCCGCGTTCCGATGCCCTGGCCCTGGAAGGCCTCGTCGACGGCGAAGGTGACGTCGGCGATTGCCCGGTCGGAGTCGGAGCGCCGGTAGTGTGCAGCCGCGATGATTCGACCGGCCGCATCGCCGACGTAGCCGAAGCGGTCGCGGTAGTCCGACTCCACGGCGGCCCGAGCCGTCTCCACGCTCGGGGCCGCGGCGCCGAAGAAGCGGAAGTAGACGCTGTCGGCGGGAAGGCGCGCCTGGAACGCGGCGAGCGCGGCCGCGTCTTCCGGTCGCACCGGGCGCAAACGAAGCGTCGAACCCGAACGGAGCACGACGTCCGAGGCCTCATGGGCGGGGTAGTCCTCGGCGGCGCGCGGGCCGCCGCGAGCTCCGGATGTCGCGTCGTGCATCGTGTCCTCCGGCTGACCCCTTCTAGCACCTTTGCGGCGGTACCATCGCTCCATGCCGGCCGTCGTGACGCTGACCCTCAACCCTTCGATCGACGAGTCCACGTCCGTCGACCACGTGATCCCCGAGCGCAAGCTCCGCTGCGGCGAGACGGTGAACGAGCCGGGAGGCGGCGGCATCAACGTGTCGCGGGTCCTCCGCCGGTTCGGCCACGACGCCCCGGCCATCTACACGAGCGGCGGCCCCGCCGGCGCGCTGCTCGCGCGCCTGCTCGACGCCGAGGGCGTGCCGCACTGGCCGGTGCCGATCGAGGAATGGACGCGGGAGAACTTCAACGTCCTCGAGCGGTCGAGCGGCCGCCAGTACCGTTTCGTGTTCCGGGGGCCGACGCTCTCGGCGGACGACGTCGAGCGCTGCCTCGGACTCCTCCGGGGAGCCCGCCCGGCGCCGGGGTTCGTCGTGGCGTCGGGGAGCCTGCCGCCCGGCGTGCCGACGAGCTTCTACGCGAGCCTGACGCGCCAGGTGCGAGACGCCGGAGGACGGCTTCTCCTCGACGCCTCCGGCGCGGCGCTTCGGGAAGCGGCGGCCGCCGGCGTCTACCTGTTGAAGCCGAGCCTTCGGGAATTCGAGGAGCTGACGGGCCGGTCGGGGGAAGACGAGGCGAGCCTCGTCGAGGCCGGCCGTGCGCTGGTGGCGCGGGGCGCCTGCGAGCTGCTCGTGCTCTCGCTCGGCGCGCGGGGCGCGCTCTGGGTCGCGCGCGAAGGCGGCGGACGGGTGGTCGCACCGACCGTCCCCTATGCGAGCGGGGTCGGCGCCGGCGACAGCATGGTGGCCGGCATCCTGCACGCGCTGCTGCGCGGAGGGTCCGAAGCGGAGGCGGTGCGCTTCGGGGTCGCAACGGCGGCGGCGTCGGTCATGAACCCGGGCACCTCCCTGTGCCGTCCGGGGGACGCGGAGCGGCTCTTCCGCTCCCTGTCCGGTTAGAGAGAGGAGCGCTCAGGCCGTCGGCGCGAGCCCGGCCAGCCACCGCGGCGCGAGGCCTTCGCGTCGAAGCGACGTGATGACGCGCTCGGGTGTGCCCCAGTCGCTCCAGCTCATCGGCGGCAGAGGCGACACCGCGAGGCGCCCGGGGGCGGCCGCGAGCACCGACTGCGAGAAGTTCGCCGTCGCGGCGCGGGCGTAGGCCCGCTCGATCGCGGCGGTCTCGCCGTCGGAATCGGCGAAGGGGCGCACGCGGCGCAGACGCTCGTGGAGGTCGGGAAGGGCGCACCGGCCGGCCTCGATCAACGCGGAGGCGCGGGCCACCATGACGAACGTGTTCCAGAGGCCGCCCCGCGCGAGCAGCGCGCGCGCTTCCTCGGACGACGGCTTCTCGACGAAGCGGTCGACGGCCCGAATGTCGCCGGCCTCCTGCTTCTCGAGCGAGACCCCGGGCTCGATCCAGCCGTAGCCCGGCTCTGCCGAATCCGGCGTGGCGGCGACGAGGACGATCCGACTCGGATGCCGCCGCACGACGGGGACGAGGGAGGCGACGTGGCGGATGAACGCGGCGTCGTCGGCGACGTAGTGGTCCGAAGGGAACACCGCGACGATCGCCTCCGGGTCGTGCCACGCTACCCAGTGGACCGGCAGCAGGATGCCGGCGGCCGTGCCGCGGTCCTGCGGCTGCACCAGGAACTTCGGCGAGGCGGCGCCGCGGGCGCCGGCGCCGAAGTACGGCTCGTGCGACCGCGTTGCGATCACGACCGTTCGATCCGGGGGAATCAGGAGCGCGGCACGGTCGAGCGTCTGGTCGAGCAGCGACCGTTCTCCGACGAGGACGGCGTATTGCTTGGGTCTCCCGTCGGCGTGGATGCGTTCGACGAGCGGGCGCAGGCGCGTTCCCTGTCCCCCGGCCAGAACGACGGCCCAGAGATGGTCGACTCGACCCGGAAGAGACTCGACGTCTTGATCCAACGGCACCATGGCTCCCATGATGAATACGAGCGCCGCGGGAAGAATGATTCAAGCCCATCAGGGCCGCGCGAAGCAAGCCTGAAAACCGGATGAGACGGGACGATCCGGGCGCCGACGCCGGATTGATGCGTTTGGATTACGGCACCCTCAACGCGCAGGGGTAAGACTGACTCCGTCCGGAGGACAGTCATGAAACGGATTCGCAACGTTCTCGTCGCCACCGACTTCTCGCCGGCCTCGCGGCCGGCCTTCCGCCGGGCGCTCGAGCTCGCGACCTCCAACCAGGCGGCGCTGTGGATTGCCCATGTCGCGCCCGCACCCGGTCCGATCTCGCCTGACGGGTACGTGCTGCCGCGTATCTACGACGAGATGGAGCAAGCCATTCGCGCCGACGCGCAGAAGCGGCTGCGCCTGCTCCTCGCCCGCGCCCGCAAGCTCGGGGCCCGCGGCCGCGCCCTGCTCCTGAGAGGCACGCCCGCCGAAGCGATCGTGCGCGCCGCCCGGGGCCACCGCGCCGACATGATCGTGCTCGGCACGCACGGCCGCACCGGGATGGCGCGCTTCTTCGTCGGGAGTGTCGCGGCACGCGTCGTGGCTGCGGCGAGTTGCCCCGTCCTGACCGTGCGCGGGCGCTGAGGAGGCACCATGAGAGAGAAACGCCAACGCAAGGCGCTCTACGTGAACCGGCGCGAGGACCTGTACAACGAGGCCCTGCTCCAGAAAGAGCGTTCGCCGGGAAAGACGCGGCGCCGCCGTCAGCGGCGGCCGGAGGGTCGCGAAGGCCCCGGCCGCCGCACTGCGGCTTTGACCGGCCCGGCCTTGGGAGTCGGACGGATGTCCGCGCCGAGCGCGGGCAAAGTCGGGAGCTCGCGGGGATCGGGGCCGACGAGGCCCTGCCGGTAGGCGAACGCGACGGCGGCGAGCTTGGTGTGCACGCCGAGCTTGGAGAGGATCCTCGCGATGTGGTTGCGCACCGTGACCCGCGAGATGAAGAGCTCCTCGGCGATGCCGTCCGTCGCGGCTCCCTCCGCCATCTTGCGGAGGATCTCCCGCTCGCGGGGCGTCAGGACCGAAAGGGTTCCTTCCGCGCGGCCTGTTTTTTTTGGCGCGGGTGCCTCCTCGACGGCCTCCGCGAGCTCCTTTTCGAGGGCGGACGCGCCGGAGTCGGGCTCGCGCAGGACGTGAACGACGGTCGCGAGCGCCGGGTGTCCGCTCGAGATCGCGAACGGCGTCGCCGAGAGGCGGCGCATGCCGCCCGCCGGAACGGGAACGTCGAGCACGAACGCGTGGAGCTCCTCTTCCGGGTGCTTGCGCGCCTGCGTCGAGACCGGGCAGGAGGCGCCGCAGTAGCGATTGCCGTAGACGTCCCGTCCGCAGAGGACGTCGTAGCATCGGCGCCCGAGCACCTGATAGGCCGGACGACCGAGCAGCTTCTCGCAGGCCTTGTTCCAGAGAATGATCAGGTCGTTCCCGTCGAGGGCGAACACGGCCTCACCGCTCCGAGCGATCCTCTCCAGCACCTCGACCGATTGAGACATGGTCGATCAAATCCTATCGCGGATGCGGAGGGCCCGGCGCATCAGGCCGTCGAGCCAGCCGTCCGGCAGAAGCGTCTTCAAGGGCACGAGGACATGGGCCATGACGCCGACGCGGTAGCGCGGCTTCGGCCGGCCGGCCTCGAGCGAGCGGACGATGACGCGCGCGACGGCGGAGGCCGGCTGTTTGCCGCGCTGAAACTCGGCGTCCATCGCCCGCTCCGCCAGCGCGTAGAGGGCGCGGTACGGCCCCGGCTTCGACAGGAGCGGGGTGACGATCGCGCGCGCCCGGTCCCCGAACTTCGTCTCGATCGGTCCGGGCTCGACGAGGATGACCCGAATCCCGAAGGGCCAGAGCTCCGTGCGCAGGGAGTCCGAGACGGCCTCGAGGGCGTGCTTGCTGGCGCAGTACGGAGACGCGAAGGGAATCGCCAGCCGGCCCGCGATGGAGGACACGTTCACGATCGTCCCGCGCCGCGCCTCCCGCATCGCGGGCAGGACGGCCTGAATCATGGC
>DATJXB010000039.1:0-5159 GCA_035500755.1 Thermoanaerobaculia bacterium
CGACTGGATGACCGCCGGCCTGCGGCCGGCGTTGCCTACTGCCGCGGGTCTGCCTCTGGTGGTCGGCTCGAACCAGTGCTCAAGACCTGGCCGCTCGAACGTTCTCTCCGAAATGGTCTGCCCGGGCGGATGACCGCCGGCCTGCGGCCGGCGTTGCCTACTGCCGCGGGTCTGCCTCTGGTGGTCGGCTCGAACCGCCGCTGATCATCTCGGCATCTCGAACAGTCTCGAGAAAATGGTCTGCCCGACTGGATGACCGCCGGCCTGCGGCCGGCGTTGCCTACTGCCGCGGGTCTGCCTCTGGTGGTCGGCTCGAACCAGTGCTCAAGACCTGGCCGCTCGAACGTTCTCTCCGAAATGGTCTGCCCGGGCGGATTCGAACCGCCGACCTACGGCTTAGAAGGCCGTTGCTCTATCCGGGCTGAGCTACGGGCAGTGCGTCAATTATCGCCCCGCGGCATTGTTTTCGCCCGGGCAAGCTCTCCATCGAGATCGGCGAGCGCGGACTTCAACGCCTCCGCCTGGGCGGCGGTGGCCGGCGCGTCGGCGGCGTCGAGCTGGTTCAGGATCGTCGCGAGCGTCTTGTTCGTCCTCGCCAGATCGGCCTCGAGCGCGGCCGCGGGCGACCCGGGCTTCGGCGACTTTTCTTTCGCGCCATGCTCGCGGCCGGAGCGGAGTTTCTCGAGGGCGTCGAACGATCTCGCCATCGCCGCGACGATGCGGCGCTCGAGCGCGAGCTTTTCCGAGAGCACGTCGGCAGGGACGGAGACTCGCGGGTCCGGCACGACCGTCAGCGCCTGCTCGAAGCGCCGTCCGCCCGCCGTCAGGCGCACCGTGTACCGTCCCGGCACGACCATGGGCCCGCGCGGCTCGATGGGCGTGTCCTCGCCGTCGACGGCCGCGATCGTGAAGTCGTACTCGGCGGCTTCCGGCCGTTCGCCGCGGAGATCCCACACGAGCCGGTGGTGGCCCGGCGTGGCCGGCGGCGCCTCCTCCGGCCTGACCCACCGTTCCGTGAAGTAGACGCGCGCGGGGGGCCGCGCCGGCGCCGCCCCGCTCGCGTAAGCGCGCACGACTTCGCCGCGGGCGTCGAGCACCTCGATCCGCACGGGTCCGGAGAACGACGGCCCGAGCAGGTAGTCGAGGACGGCGCCCGCCGGCGGGTTCATCGCGATCGGCGTCTCGGGCGGATACGGCGTGTCGCGGCTCTCGTTCGAGCGGACGCGGATGGCGTCGGCGGGCGCGAGAAGCCGCGCCGGCGCCACCGTGTCTGCGCCGGAGAGCTGCCGCAGCGGCGAAACGTCGTCGAGCACCCACAGGGACCGTCCCTGGGTCGCCGCGACGAGATCGTTGCCGTGGACGGAGAGGTCGCCGACCCACGCGGTCGGCAGGTTCGCCTGCAGCGCCTGCCAGTGCCCGCCGTCGTCGAACGACACGAAGACGCCGGCGTCGGTGCCCGCATAGAGGAGCCCCGACTTCACCGGGTCGGCGCGGAGGACGGTCGTAAACCGTCCCGCCGGCAGGCCCGCGGCGATCGACTCCCAGGTCGCGCCGCCGTCGCGCGTCCGGTACAGGTGCGGCGAGAAATCGTCGAGGCGGTGCGTGTCGACCGCGACGTAGGCCGTGCCGGCGTCGAGCGCCGAGACGTCGACCGACGCGATCTTGCTCCACGCCGGCAACCCCTTCGGCGTGACGTTCTCCCACCTCCGCCCGCCGTCCTTCGTCTTCTGCACGACGCCGCTGTCGGTGCCGATCCAGATCTCCTGCGGGTCGCGCGGGGAGAGCGCGATCGTCCAGATCACGCCGAAGCCGCAGCGCCGCGCGTTCTCCAGCGTGACGTCGCCGCCGCACCCCTTGGCGTCGGGCTCGGCGCCGGTCAGGTCGGGGCTCGCCTTCTCCCACGTCTGCCCGCGGTCCTTCGAGCGCAGCAGGTACTGCGCGCCCGCGTAGAGCGTGTACGGCGCGCGCCGCGACATCGCGATCGGGAAGCACCACGCCCAGCGATCCGTGCCCGGAACGGGCCGGCGCCCGTAGCTGCTTTCGACCGCGGGCGACACGTGGCGCACCTCGCCCGTGCGCGTGTCGAAACGCGTGATCGTTCCACCGAGACCGGAGCCGTAGACGACCAGCGGATCCTCCGGATCGGGGACGTCCCAGCCGCGCTCTTCGCCGCCGACCGGATGCCAGTCGCGAAAGGTCAGCGCGCCGTAGTCGCTGCGCGTCGCCGCGCCCGCGGTCCCGCTGTCCTGCTGCCCGCTGTAAATCCAGTACGGAAACCGGTCGTCGGTTTCGACGTGGTAGAACTGGCCGGTCGGCTGGTTGTACCAGTCGCTCCACGATTTCCCGCCGTTGACCGACACGACCGTCCCCTGGTCCGCCGCGGTCACCATGTGCTGCGGATCCTTCGGGTTGATCCAGAGGAAGTGGTAGTCGTCGCCGCCCGGCGCGCCCTTGAAAAACGTCAGCGTCTTGCCGCCGTCGGCGGAGCGCCGGATCGACTGGCCGGTGACGTAGACGACGTCGCGATTTTTCGGATCGACGGTGAGGCGATTCATGTAGCTCGACGCCAGGCCCGGCGTCGCGTTGACGCGCGCCCACGTCGCGCCGCCGTCGTCGGAACGCCAGAGGCCCTCGTCCGACGGGCCGCGCCGCTCCTCCCCCTCCGCGTCGACGAGCGCGTACACGCGCCCGCCCGTCGCGGCCGCGAGGCCGATGCGCCCGAGCGCCGAGGCGGGCCACCCGCCGCCCGAGAGACGCGCCCACGTGCGGCCGCCGTCTTTCGACTTCCAGAGCGCGCTGCCCGGTCCGACCATCGGCATGAAATAGGAGAGCCACGGATAGTTGCGCGCCTGCCACAGCGACGCGTACAGGACCGACGGGTTCTCGGGATCCGCCGCGAGATCCGCGCCGCCGGTCCGGTCGTCGACGAAGAGGACCTGGTTCCACGTCCGCCCGCCGTCCTCCGTGCGGTAGAGACCCCGCTCGCGGTTCGGTCCATAGAGATGGCCGAGCGCCGCGACGACGGCGACGTTCGGGTCCCTGGGGTCGACGACGATGCGGCCGATCGCGCGCGTCGCTTCGAGCCCGACGTGCGTCCACGTGCGTCCTCCGTCGGCCGAGCGGTAGACCCCGTCGCCCGAGGCCGCGTCGTAGCGCGCCTGGATCTGGCCCGTCCCGACGTAGAGAACGCGCGGGTCCGACGGCGCGACGGCGAGGGCCCCTACCGACGCCGAGCCCGCGTGATCGAAGATCGGCGACCACGTCGAGCCCGCGTCCTCCGTCTTCCAGACGCCCCCGGCGGCTGCGCCGAAGTAGTAGACCGCCGGCTCGTCGGGAACTCCCGCCGCGCACGTCGCCCAGCCACCGCGAAACGGCCCCACGAGCCGCCAGCGCAGGTCGCCGTACAGCGCCGGATCGACCGGTTGCGCGGCGGCCGCCGCGCTCCAACCCGCAAGGAGAAACACCCCAACTCGTCTCAAGAGTCGCCTCACATTCATCGTCCGTTCCTACATCTCCTCGAGCCGGATCTTCGTGTCGGCGTCCTTCCAGGCGACCTCGAACTGCGCCTCGGCCCACGCGGCGTCGGCCTGCTTCTGCTGCGCCTTGAGTGCCGCGGCGAGACCGTAGAGCGAGCGGCCGTTGCGCGGGTTTCTCTCGAGGTCCGCGCGGAAGACCTTCTCGGCCTCCGCGGCCTGTCCGTCGAGGAGCAGCGCCGCGCCGAACGATTCGCGCGTCGGGTAGTACCAGGCCGCGGGCTCGTCGTAGGCGAGCGCGTCCTCGGCGGCGACGGCCTTCGTCCAGCTCGCGATCGCGGCCTTGCGGTCGCCGCGCGCCCCGGCGATCCGCGCGTCGAGAACGTTCGACGCGACGGCGAAGAGCGCCGCGGCCGTGTTCTGCGGCCCCGCCATCACCGCCCCGCCGAGCGCGTCGCGCGCCCTGGCGTATTCGGCGCGGAGCGCCTCGGCCCTTTTCACGTCCTTCCCCGCGGCCGCGGCCATCGCGCGCGCGTAGAGCCAGGCCGCGCGCAGCAGCGGCAGCTTCGGCCCGGGATCCGGCATCGCGCGGATCTCGTCCCACTTGTGGAAGCGCAGCGCGACGAAGGTCGGCTGCAGCAGGAATCCCTCGAGCATCGCCATCTCCGGCACGCCGGGCAGAACGTCCGCGAAGAGGATGTCCGCCGCCTTCTTCGCGGCGGCGTAGCGGCCCGCCATCGCCGCCGCCGCCGACTCGAAGTGGACGTTGTGGTTGTAGTACATCATCGGGTACATCCCTGCCGCGCCCGTGTCGCGGATGTACGCGCGATCCACGTCGGCCGCCGCGGCATTGGCCTTCTCGGCCGCGTAGTAGCTGCCGGTCCGCATGTAGATGTGCGCCGGCATGTGGACGAGATGGCCGGCCGACGGCACGAGCGTCTCCAGGCGCGCCGCCGACGCGAGCGCCCGCTCGGGCTGCGACGAGGCCTCGACGGCGTGGATGTAGTAGTGATTGGCGCCGGGATGATTCGGGTCGCGCTTCAGGACCCCCTCGAGCACGGCTACGATCTCGACCGTGTCCTCGCCGGGCTGCCCGTCCGGCGTCCAGAGCTTCCAGGGGTGGAGGTTCATCAGGCTCTCGGCGTAGAGCGTCGCGGCGTCGAGATCGTCGGGATACGTCGACGACAGCGCCCGCATCGCCGCCGCGTAATCGCGCGCGAGCTGCGCCTTGTCCGCGCTTGCCGGATCGGCGACGTAGCGGACCGACAGCGCCTCGACGTAGGCGCGTTCGTTCTCGGCGCCCGAGGCCGAGAGCGCCTGCGCTTTCTCGACCTCGGCGCGGGCCTTCTTCAGGCGATCGACCTCGGGCTCGGGGTCGTTGTAGTTGGCGCCGAGGGCGAGCGCCATGCCCCAGCGCGGCATCGGCGCCTTCGGGTCGAGCTCGGCCGCGCGCGCGAACGACCGGAAGGCCTCGTCGTGGTTGAAGCCGTAGAGCAGCACGAAGCCCTGGTCGAAGAACTTCTGGGCCTCGGCGTTCGAGGTCTGGATCGGGTGCCGGTGCGAGCCCATGCCGGAAAGGAGCTCGGCCGGTTTCGGCGTGGGCGCGGGAGCGGCCGGCTCCTGGGCGAGGAGCGCGGCGGCGCCCGCGAGCGCCGCGGCGGCGGCGAGAAGGAATCGGCGCATCGG
>DATJXB010000040.1:0-26038 GCA_035500755.1 Thermoanaerobaculia bacterium
CTGGGAACTCAACGCCAGCGTCTACGGCTACTTCCCGCCCGAGGATTATCACTACGCCCAGCCGACGGTCACCGCCGACCGCGGCGCGCTGCACCTCGAGGCCCGCTACAACTACGAGGCGCTGAGGTCCGGCTCGGCCTGGGTCGGCTGGAACTTCTCGGCCGGGGACAAGCTCTCTCTCCAGGCGACCCTCATGGCCGGCGGCGTCGTGGGCGATCTGCGCGGCTTCGGCCCGGGCTACGCCCTGACGCTCTCGTACGGAAAGCTCCAGCTCTACAGCGAGGGCGAGTACATCGTGGACACCGACGATTCCTCCGGCAACTTCCTGTACAACTGGTCCCAGCTCGGCTTTTCGCCGTGGGAGTGGCTGTCGGTCGGCGTGGTCGCGCAGCGCACGCGCGTCTACCGGACCGGCCTGGACGTCCAGCGCGGCCTCTTCGTGGGTTTCACCCGCGGCAACCTCACGCTCGACGTCTTCGTCTTCAACCCGGGCTGGGAGACGCCGACGGTGGTCGGCGCGCTCGCGGTGAGCTTCTAGGCCGCGGCGCCGACCCTCACTTCATCGCCTGCCGCAGGTCCACGAGAAGCTGGTCCACGGAGTCGACCCGGATCAAGCCGTGCCGCGGGAACTCGTAATCGAGAATCACGTAGACGGTCACCGTCAGGATCGCCGCGAAGGCAAACACGTGGAGGAGGCTGCGCGACGGCGCTCCGGCCATCCCGTACCCGGCAAGCAGCGAGCACGCGAGCGCCAGAAAGCCCAGCATGGCGAAGACCACCGCCGGCGGATGCGTCTGGAGCGCGGTCGTCCGTGTCGTGGTGACGTCGATCATCGCGTTGAGCGCCGGCAGCAGGAGCATCGTCGCCTGCGGCGCGTCGCGAGCCGCCTCGACCGACGCGGTCCAGATCTGGCGTTGCAGGGCTTCGGCGCGAGCCAGGGCCTCGCGAGCCGCGGAGACGTCCGGCAGCCGCCGGTACACCTCGAGGCGCGCGTCGACGTAGCGGCGGAAGAGCTCGCGCAGCGGCGGCTGCGCCGGCGCCGGCAACAGGTCGAGCCTCAGGTAGGCCGTGCCGATGTCGTTGGCCTCCCGCACGATGAGGTCTCGCCGAACGTCGAAGCGCGTCGCGGCCCCGTGAAAGGCGAACGCGATCATCAGCCCCATCAGGCCGAAGACGGCGCCATCGATTGCGCCGAGGCCCGTGCGAGCGCTCTCGCCCTCGGCCGCGAGCCGGCGTCTCCCGGCGCGCAAGCCCATCTCCTGGGCGATCAGCATCCCGGCGAAGAGGATGGCGGCGAACAGGCTGGCGTCGATCGTGGACATGCGGGGCGGATCCTACTGCAGCTCCCGCGGCCCCGGGCCGAGGCCTGGACCTTCGCCGCGTCGAAGGCGACGCCGCAGCCCGTTCACGACGACACGCCGATGCGGAAAGCCGCCCGGAAGCGCTCGCCCGGGGAAACCAGCGTCAGCCCCCGGCCGCTGACGAGGGCGTCGGTCGGCGCCGTCATCGGCTCGAGCGCGAGGAGCGCGTCGGCCGCGGGCGCGTAGACCTGCGCGAAGCGGAAGCCTTCGAGCAGCTCGACCGCGATCCGCCGCCCGGCGCCCGACACCACGAAGGCGGCGTGCGGCGCCGCCACGGCAAAGCCGTCGTCGAACACGCGCGCTCCGAGCGGAGCGTCGAACGCGGTGAACGGCTCCTCGCCGCCGTCGGGAATCCCGCGGCCGTCGAGCCGCAGGCGCCTCATTGCGGGCAGCTCCAGGCGCCATGCCGCGCGCGGCGCGTCCGGAATGCCAAGGTAAGGATGAAAGCCGAACGAGACGGGAACCGGGCCCTCCGGTCCCGCCGTCAGCGTCGTCGTGACCGCCAGCGCCTCCGGCGACAGCGCCGCCTCGATCTCGACCACGTGCGGAAACGGGAACACGGCCAGAAGGGCGGGCCAGTCCCAGGACAGCCTCGCCCGAATCCTCGACGCCCCCGCGTCGACGACCTCCCAGGACAGATGCGCCCACGGGACGCCGTGGATGGGAAGACCGTTGCCGTCGGCGTGCAGGAGCGGCGAGGCCCGATCGAGGACGACGGCCCGGCCGGCGGCGCGATAGCGCCAGGCCTCGAGACGGTTCGCCCACGGATGGAGAAACGGAATACCGGCGGTCGACCCTTTCGCGGCCGCCGTCTCGAGGTCGCCGACGCGTCGCAGGAGCTCGACGCCGTGGTGCCGGAGCGACGCGCCCAGCATGCCGCGGCCTGGCAGGAACACGGCTTCCAGGTCGCCGGCCACCAGCCGCCGCGCGTCGCCGAGCCGTTCGAAGTCGCCGGGCACGTTCAGGCTAGGATATCCGCGGCCGCATCATGTTGATCGTCCAGGTCGAGCACGAACCCCGGCAGCTCCTCGTGGGCGGCGCCCTGATGCTGGTGACCGCCGTGATCCAGACGTTCGGCGTCGTCACGCTCGAGGAGCTCGTGGAACGGATCCACGAGACGTCCGCACCCAACATGACCCGGGCCCGCATGCTGACGGTCCTCTGCTCGGTGGTCGTCTACCTCTTCGCGCTCCACCTGTTCGAGATGTCGGTGTGGGCGGCGGTCATGCGGCCGCTGGCCGGCTATTCCAGCTTCGCCGTCTCCCTGTACGAGTCGGCGCTCGCTTTCACGACCATGGACGTCGCCGAGATGCCGCCCGCCTGGAAGTTCCTGAGCGCCGCGGAGGGCGTGACGGGCCTCCTCATGTTCGCCTGGTCCACCAGCGTGCTCTTCAACCAGACGTCGTGGATCACCGAAGCCCGCCGCAAGTACTTGCGCCGGCACCATCTCTACGGGATGAGGGAGCCGGCCGCTCCCCCGCCGAACTAGCGCCCGGCGTCCCGCGGCCTCAGGCCGCGGCCTTCGCCGTCTTGACGGGCCAGGCTTTGGACATCAACCAGCTGACCCCGAGGCCCACGAGGCACCCGAAGAGCACCTCGCCGACCTTGTGCAGGCCGTGCTCGACGCCCGTCAGCTTCGAGTTGTGCTCGACGCCCGAGGCGATGACGATCGCCGCCGTGATCGGCGCCTGGCGCCACATCGTCTGGACGTGGATCACGTAGGAGGAGATCAGCACCGTCACCGCCAGCGCGAGCGGGAGCTTCCACTCCCGGGCGCCCCCGACCATGAGGAAGGCCAGGCCCACGACGCAACCGATCGTGACGTTGATCAGCCGGCTGCGGAACATGCGCGCCGCCTCTTTGACGACCGGCTCGGAGGACGCCACCATCGAGGCGATCGCCCAGATCGGGTTCGTGTCGGCAATGTGGCGCAGCACGTACCACACGATCGCCGAGGCGATGAAGACGTTGACCGCGAACCGGACGCCGACGAGGTCGCGGCGGACCGGTTCGAGCCACTTCTGGGGAGAAGCCTCGCCTGCCGTACCCGGCCTCACTCGTGCGCGTGCGGCGGATTGCCCTTCAGGTGGTAGACCACGCCCGTCTTCGTCGCGCCGAGCGCGATCCAGTCCTTGGCGGCGTACTGCAGGTCGAGGAAAAATGCCTCGGCCCGTTTCATCGCCGCCTCGCGCAGATCTTCACGCTTCTTGAACTTGATCTGGAAGGCGAACTCGCCGATGAGCGGCCGATGGTCGCCGCGAGCGCGCCACAGCGCCACGTTCGCCTTGGCGGACATGCCCTCGCCGAAGTCGATGATGCCGATGTCCTGGAGGACCTCCTCGACGATCGTCTCGCCGACGAGCTCGACGCGCTCGCCCTCGTGCTTCTTGAGCTTCGCGAGAACCGGGAAGATCCGGCAGATGGTGTCGAAGGACCGGGGGTCCGACTCGTGGGCGTGCGAGAGCGGGAACTCCACGTTGTGCGAGAAGAGCAGCCGGACGCCGCCGAGCTCGTTCTTCAGGGGCAGGGCCTCGCACTTGAATTTGATCCGGTAGTCGCCGAAGATCTGCGGCCGCACGTCGGTCTCGGCCGCGGCCTGCATGTCCGGACCCCGGAACTTGAAGACGATCTCCGGGTCGCCGGTCGGGAACCCGTCCTCGTACGGAATCCGACGGCGCAGGATGAAGGCGTTGTTGTAGAGCCGGAAGTCGTCCGTGTCCATGAACAGAACTTCACGGATCTGGAGCGGCGCGTCGACGAACTCCTCGGTCGAGAAGCTGACGTCGTGCCTCGCCGCCGGCTTCTTGAGGACCTTGGCGAAGTCCCACAGGCTCGCTCGCGAGGTGAAGTGATTCGGCCGCAAGATGAGCTTGCACTCCAGGTACTGGACCTCGTGCAGCGGGAGGCCGTCGGCGTACTTGCCGGGCTTGAGGGGCGGCACCCGGCGAACCGGGTTCGCGGGCGCTTTCTTCGGCGGTGCCGGAGCCTTGGCCTTCTTCGCCATGTCGATTCCTTTCTCAGTTTGCGAGTGGCAACTATATCGCCACCCCTGCCGCGTTTCGGCGCCGGCCGCGCCCGGTTCACGACGCCTCGGAAGATCAGGTCGGGGACGGCCACGAACGAACCTGCTACCCTGTTCCTATTCTTCCGGAGGAGGCCCCCATGCGCCGTTGGCGACTCTCGGTCCTGGCCCTGGTTGCCGTTTCCGCCGCCGCCGCCGCCCAACAGGCGGCGTCCGCCCCGGCCCTGAAGACCTCCGAGCCCACGAAGGTACCGCACCCGGCGATGGAGATTTACCAGGTCGATCTCATCCCGAGCGGTATGGGCTTTGCCCTCGGCAAGCCCGTCGACGACGGCGATTTCTACGTCTTCAAAGCGCTTCCCGAGAAACAGCAGGTGCGCGTCTCGAAAGCCAGGGTCAAGGCGATCACGCTGCGCATCAAGGACCTGAACGAGGAGGCCGTCTACGAGATCCGGCTCCTGCCGTCGGGTCGGATGCTTTCGCGCGAGCAGCCGGTGCTCAAGAACGGCGCCTGGCAGTTCCACACCTGGAAGGACAACCGGTTGATGAGCATGCGCCAGAAGGACGTCCAGGAGGTCGTCGTCCTCCAGGGCCTCGCGGCGTTCAAGGCCAAGCAGGAGGAGAAGGGCGCCCGGCTGATCGGCAACCTCGCGATGCAGGACGGGCAATTTCAGTCCGTCGGCGAAGCACCGCCGCCTCCGGGACAGGCCGCTCCCCCTCCGGCCGCCGGCCCCGCCGGCGCGAGCAACTGGATCTACGACGGCGTCCCGGGGATCACGGACGCCTACGCGCCGCCGAACGCGGTCGTGGCTTCCCCGGGCGACGTGCCGAAGGCGGCCGAGCCGCCGCGCTGAGGCCGGGTCAGGCGCCGCCGTTCTGACCCGCGGCCGCGCGGTCGGCGAGCACCAGCGCGCCGTCCCGGCGGACCCGGCCCGCGGGAATCGTCGCGTCTCCCGACGTGAGACGGGGAAACATCGGCGCTTTCTCGGCGCCGTTCATGAGCCAAAGGATCCGCCGTGCGCGGTTGAGCGCGGGATAGGTCAGCGTCATGCGCCGCCGGCCCATGTAGACGCCGGTCAGGGCGACGTCGCGGTCGGTCACCGCACAGACGGGATCCCCGGGGACGAGCGAGGCCGTGTGCCCGTCGGGCCCCATCCCGAGGTGCGCGAGGTCGAGCGCGGGCGGCGCGCCGACGACGCCCTCGAGCGTCCTGGCGTAAGCGGCCGCCGCCGCTTCGAGGTCCGCCGCTTCGACCGGCATCGCATGGATCTGGTCCGGCGGCAGGGGCGCGTGCGAGAGCAGGCTCTCGCGCAGGTGCGTGAGGTTGCGGTCGGGGTCGCCGGCCGGCGCGACGCGCTCGTCCACCTGGAAGACGTGCACGTCCCTCCAGGGGACGTCCTCGTTCGCGAGCGCGCGGAGCATCACCCAGGGCGTGTGGCCGCCGCTGACGGCCATCGCGAAGCGTCCGCGCGCCGCCACCGCCGCGCGCGCGTCGGCGGCGATCAGCGCCGCGGCGCGCGCCGCGACGGCGTCCGCGTCCGCGAGGATCTCGACCTTCACCGCGCGGCCGTCTTCGCCCGCCGGTAGCGGCGGATGAGCGCGTTCGTCGAGCCGTCGTGCGCGAGCTTCGGCTCGGCCGGCCCCTCGAGCTCCGGGATGATGCGCTGCGCCAGCACCTTGCCGAGCTCGACGCCCCACTGGTCGAAGGAGTCGATCGCCCAGATCGCGCCCTGCGTGAAGACGCTGTGCTCGTAGAGCGCGACGAGGGCGCCGAGGGCCTCCGGCGTCAGGCGCTGCGCGAGGATCACGTTGGTCGGGCGGTTGCCCTCGAAGACGCGGGCCGGCACGAGCGCGTCGGGCGTCCCCTCGGCCTTGACCTGCTCCGGCGTCTTGCCGAACGCCAGCGCCTCGGCCTGCGCGAAGACGTTGGCGACGAGCATGTCGTGGTGGCGGCCGAGCGGGTTGAGCGCTTCGACGAACGTGATGAAGTCGCACGGGATCAGCCGCGTGCCCTGGTGGATGAGCTGGTAGAACGAGTGCTGCCCGTTCGTCCCCGGCTCGCCCCAGTAGACGGGCCCCGTGTCGGCGTCGACCGCCGAGCCGTCCAGGCGCACGTGCTTGCCGTTGGACTCCATCGTGAGCTGCTGGAGATAGGCCGGGAACCGCTTCAGATACTGGTCGTACGGCAGCACCGCCACGGTCTGCGCGCCGAAGAAGTCGTTGTACCAGACGGCGAGCAGACCCAGGATCACCGGAAGGTTCTCCGCGAGCGGCGCCGTGCGGAAGTGCTCGTCCATCGCATGGAAGCCCGCGAGCATCGCCCGGAAGTTCTCGGGGCCGACGGCGAGCATCGTCGAGAGGCCGATCGCCGAGTCCATCGAGTAGCGGCCGCCGACCCAGTCCCAGAAACCGAACATGTTGGCCGTGTCGATGCCGAACTCGGAGACCTTCTCGGCGTTGGTCGAGACCGCGACGAAGTGCTTGGCCACGGCCTTCGCGTCGCCGCCGAGGCCCTTCAGGGCCCAGTCGCGCGCCGAATGGGCGTTGGTCATCGTCTCGAGCGTCGTGAAGGTCTTCGAGGAGATGACGAAGAGGGTCTCGGCCGGATCGAGGTCGCGGGTCGCCTCGGCGAAGTCGGTGCCGTCGACGTTCGAGACGAAGCGGAACGTCATCGACCGCTCGCTGTAGAAACGCAGCGCCTCGTAGGCCATCACCGGCCCCAGGTCCGAGCCGCCGATGCCGACGTTGATGACGTTGCGGATCCGCTTGCCCGTGTGGCCCGTCCACGCGCCGCTCCGAACGCGGCCGGAGAATGCCGCCATCTTGTCGAGCACGGCGTGCACGTCCGGCACGACGTCCTGCCCGTCGACCCGGATGACCTCCCCCTTCGGCGCGCGCAGGGCGACGTGGAGAACCGCGCGGTTCTCGGTGACGTTGATCTTCTCGCCGCGAAACATCGCGTCGCGGCGGGCGGCGACGCCGCACTCTTCCGCCAGCCGCAGGAGCAGCGCCAGCGTCTCGTCGGTGACGCGGTTCTTCGAGTAGTCGAGAAAGAGGCCCGCGGCCTCGAGCGTCAGGCGCTCGCCGCGGCCCGGGTCGTCGGCGAAGAGCTGGCGCAGGTGGAGCCTCGAGACCTTCGCGTGGTGGTCGAGCAGCGCCCTCCACGCGGGCCGGGACGTCAGCGCGGGGATGGCCGTGCCGGCCATCTCAGCTCGCCTTCCCGAGGGCGGCGCTCTTGGACGCGATCACGCCGAGGAGCTCGTTCCACGAGGCGACGAAGGCCTTCGCGCCTTCGTCCTGGAGCCGGGCCGCGAGCGCGTCGATGCCGACGCCCGCCGCCTCGAACCGCGCCAGAACCTCCTCGGCATCGCCGCCGTCCGGGGAGAGGGTCCCGCCGACTTCGCCGTGGTCGCCGAAGGCGTTGAGCGTCGCCTCGGGCATCGTGTTGACCGTGAACGGCGCGGCCAGCGCCTTGACGTAGAGGATGTCGGACGCCTTCGGGTCCTTCGTTCCCGTGCTCGCCCAGAGGAGCCGCTGCGGCCGGGCGCCGGCGTTGTAGGCCCGCTGCCAGCGCGGCGAGCCGAGCACGGCGCCGTAGGCCTTGTAGATGCGCCCCGCCACCGCGATGCCGAGGCGATCCTTGAGCCCGTCGGGAGCCTTGCCTGCCACGGCGACGTCCCAGCGGCTGATGAAGACCGAGGCCACCGAGCCGACGGCGGGCTTGAGCCCCGCGTCGATGCGGCGCTCGACGCCCCGCATGAAGGCCTCGGCGGCCGCGACGTACTGCTCGCGCGAGAAGAGGAGGGTGACGTTGACCGGCACGCCGGCGAAGATCGCCTCCTCGATCGCCGGCAGCCCTTCCTTCGTGCCCGGAATCTTGATGAAGAGGTTCGGCCGCTTTGCCCGCGCGAAGAGGTCCTTCGCCGCCGCGATCGTTTTCGCCGTGTCGTGCGCGAGCAGCGGCGAGACCTCGAGCGACACCCACCCGTCCACGCCGTCGGTGCGGTCCCACACCGGGCGCAGGACGTCGGCCGCGCGCGTCAGGTCCTCGAGCGCGAGCTCGAAGAAGAGGGCCTCGCCGCTCTTGCCGCGGGCGAGCTTCTCGCGGATCGCGCCGTCGTAGGAGGCGCTGTTCTTGATCGCGTGGTCGAAAATCGTCGGGTTCGACGTCAAGCCGGTCACGGACAGCGTGTCGACGTAGCGCTGCAGGGTGCCGGTGTCGAGCAGGTCGCGCGTGATGTTGTCGAGCCACAGGCTCTGGCCGAGGGCGTTCAGCTTCCGGGTCGCCTTCATGGATCACCTCCGGGGAAGAGCGGAATCATGACACGAGGGCGCGGTCGACGATCTCCTGGGCCTCCTTCAGGATGGCGTCCAGGTGCGCCCTGTCGCGGAAGCTTTCGGCGTAGATCTTGTAAATGTTCTCGGTCCCGGACGGTCGGGCGGCGAACCAGCCGGTCGCGGCCACGACCTTCAGCCCGCCGATCGGCGCGCCGTTGCCGGGGGCCTTCGTCAGGCGGTCCACGATCGGCTCCCCCGCGAGCGTCTTCGCCGAGACGGCCTCCGGGGAGAGCCTCTTCAGCTTGTCTTTCTGCTCGGGAGTCGCCGTCGCGTCCACGCGCGTGTAGCAGGGCGCGCCGAACTCGGCCGTGAGGGATCGGTAGAGCTCCCCGGGGTCCTTCCCCGTCCGGGCCGTGATCTCGGCCGCGAGCAGGTCGGGCACGAGACCGTCCTTGTCGGTCGTCCAGACGGTGCCGTCGCGGCGCAGGAAGGTCGCTCCCGAGCTCTCCTCGCCGCAGAACCCGATCTGGCCGCCGAGGAGCCCCTCGACGAACCACTTGAAGCCGACCGGAACCTCGACGACCTGCCGCCGGAGCTTCTGCGCGACCCGGTCGATCATCGAGCTCGACACGAGCGTCTTGCCGACCGCCGCCGCCGCCGGCCACTGCGGCCGGTTCGCGAAGAGATACGCGATCGAGGCCGAGAGGTAGTGATTCGGCTCGAGAAGCCCCTGGCTCTTCGTGACGATGCCGTGGCGGTCGGCATCCGTGTCGGCCGCGAAGGCGACGTCGTAGCGATCCTTGAGCGCGACCATGCGCGCCATCGCGTACGGCGAGGACGGATCCATCCGAATCTGGCCGTCCCAGTCGACCGTCATGAACCGGAACGTCCGATCCACCTCGTGGTTGACGACGTCGAGGTCGACACCCCAGCGCTCGCGGATCGCATCCCAGTACGCCACGCTCGCGCCGCCGAGCGGGTCGGCGCCGCAGTGCACTCTGCTCGAGCGGATGACGTCGAGGTCGACGACCGCGCCGAGGTCCGCGACATACTTCTCGCGGTACGGGTGCGGCCGCGTCGTCGACGCCGCTCGCGCCCGCGCCAACGGGATCCGCCGGACGCCGGACAGCTTCGCGGCGAGAAAGTCGTTGGCCGTTTTTTCGATCCAGCCCGTGACGTTCGTCTCGGCCGGGCCGCCGGTCGGCGGGTTGTACTTGAATCCGCCGTACCTCGGCGGGTTGTGGGACGGCGTCACGACGATGCCGTCGGCGAGACCGTCGCGGCGTCCGCGGTTGTAGGTCAGGATCGCGTGCGAGACGACCGGTGTCGGCGTGTAGCCGCCCTCGGCGTCCACGAGGACATCGACGCCGTTGCCCGCGAGGACCTCGAGGGCGCTCGCGAACGCCGGCTCCGACAGCGCGTGTGTGTCGACGCCGAGAAAGAGCGGCCCGTCGATCTTCTGCGCCTCGCGGTAGAGGCAGATCGCCTGCGTGATCGCGAGGATGTGGGATTCGTTGAAGGCGTCGTCGAGCGAGGAGCCGCGATGCCCCGACGTCCCGAAGGCGACGCGCTGGCTCGCGACGGAAGGATCGGGGACGCCGGTGTAGTACGCCGTGACGAGCTTCGCGACGTCGACCAGAATCGACGCCGGAGCGGGCTTGCCGGCGAGCGGGCTGACGGCCATCGCCGACCTCCGATCAGTTCGTCCCGGCCGGTTTCGCGCCGGTCGCGGGCGGGTAGCCGGCGAAGAGCTGCGCGAGCACTTGGCGCAGCCCCTCCTCCTTCGCTTCGTTCGACCGGGACGGGTCGATGTCGCCCTTCGCGCGTCCCCGCCACACGATGTGCTTCATCTTCACGTCGACGAGGTCGACGATGATGGTGCCGACGGGAATCTGCTCCGTGTAGTCGTCCACGGGCGCCCACGCGCCCCAGCCGTAGCCCCAGTCGGGCGAGAACGGGACGACGACCGTGTCGGCGCTGAGCCGCGCGTGGATGACGCCCCACAGGTCCGGATTCTGCTCGAGCGTGACCTGCTTCAAGCCGTCGGTCTTCAACTGGTCGGAGAGGACGTCCTGGCAGCGCCGCGCCCACGTCGGGTCCGAAATCGAGCCATCCGGCCGCCAGGCCCACGTGTGGTACCGCGCGAAGGATACGTTCTGATCCCAGCCGACCTTGGTCTTCGGCGCCGTGGCGCACCCGACGAGGAGCGCGAGACCCAGAGCCGCGGCCGGGACGATTCGAAAACGCATGCGTCTGCCCTCCGGTGGTCCGGGGATCGTATCTCGACTCTCTCTTCGCGTCGCCGCGATATGCTCCGCCGATCCCGTCACGAGGAGGAACCATGCAGCTCGGCATGATCGGACTCGGTCGCATGGGCGCCAACATGGTGCGCCGCCTGATGAAGAACGGCCACCAGTGCGTCGTCTTCGACCGGAGCGCGGAGGCCATCGCCTCGCTGGCGAAGGAAGGAGCCACGGGCGCTTCGTCGCTCGAGGACTTCGTCGCCAAACTGAAACCGCCGCGCGCCGCCTGGCTCATGGTGCCGGCCGCCGCCGTCGACGGCACGCTCGCCGACCTCGCGCCGAAGATGGGCAAGGACGACACGATCATCGACGGCGGAAACTCCTACTACATCGACGACATCCGCCGGCAGGCGGACCTGCGCGCGCGCGGCATCCACTACGTCGACGTCGGCACGAGCGGCGGCGTCTGGGGCCTCGACCGCGGCTACTGCATGATGATCGGCGGCGACAAAGAAGCCGTGGACCGCCTCGACCCCGTCTTCAAGACGATCGCCCCCGGGCGCGGCGACATCCCCCGCACGCCGGGCCGCGACAAGGTCGGCGGCACGGCCGAAGACGGCTACCTCCACTGCGGCCCGCCGGGCGCCGGCCACTTCGTCAAGATGGTGCACAACGGGATCGAGTACGGGATCATGGCGGCCTACGCCGAGGGCCTGAACATCCTCAAGCACGCCAACGTCGGCAAGTCGAACCGGACCGTCGACGCCGAGACGACCCCGCTGCGCCACCCCGAGCACTACCAGTACGACATCAACCTGACCGACGTGGCCGAAGTCTGGCGCCGCGGCAGCGTCATCGCGTCGTGGCTCCTCGACCTGACGGCGATCGCGCTCCTGAAATCGCCCGACCTCGCCGGGTTCGCCGGCCGCGTCTCCGACTCGGGCGAAGGGCGCTGGACGATCCTCGCGGCGATCGACGAAGGCACGCCGGCCGACGTGCTGACGGCGGCGCTCTACGAGCGCTTCGCGTCGCGCGGCGAGGCGGACTTCGCGAACAAGCTGATGTCGGCCATGCGCTACGAATTCGGCGGCCACCTCGAGAAGAAGGAAGGCTAGCTCCGCCATGCCCCAGAACCCGCGCACCCTCTGCATCGACATCGGCGGGACGGGCTTGAAGACGCTCGTCGTCGGCACGGACGGCAAGCCCCTCGGCGAGCGGCTCCGCGTCGACACGCCGCGCCCGGCGACGCCGAAGGCCCTCGTCGAGGCGATTCGCGGCATGGCCGAGAAGCAGACGACGTTCGACCGCGTCTCGGTCGGATTTCCGGGTGTCGTCCGCAAGGGCGTCGTCGAGACGGCCTTCAACCTCGACAAGAGCTGGATCGGCGTCAACGTCGACCGGCTGCTGACCAGGGAGCTCGGTAAGTCCGTCCGCGCCGCCAACGACGCCGACGTCCAGGGACTGGGCGCCGTCAAGGGCGAGGGCGTCGAGCTCGTCATCACTCTCGGCACCGGCTTCGGGTCTTCCCTCTTCGTCGACGGGCGGCTCGTGCCGAACGTGCAGCTCGCCCACCACGCGGGCTGGAACGACAAGACGTACGAGGACGAGCTCGGGAACAAGGCGCTGAAGAAGGCCGGCAAGAAGCGCTGGAACAAGCGCGTCCGGAAGGCCATCGAGGCGCTCGACGAGCTGTTCAACTACGACCGGCTGTACATCGGCGGCGGCAACGCTCAGAAGATCCGCTTCGACCTGCCGCCCCGGGTCAAGATCGTCTCCAACGTCGAGGGCCTGCTGGGCGGCCTGGCGCTCTGGAACGGCAAGGAGAACTGCTATGGCGTCCGCTGAGTCGGCCTCGGCGCCCGTCGCCGCCGACGCGCTCGTCTTCTTCGGGGCGACCGGCGACCTCGCGTACAAGAAGATCTTCCCGTCGCTCCAGGGCATGATCCGGCGCGGCTTCCTGAACGTGCCGGTCATCGGCGTCGCCAAGTCGGGCTGGGGCATCGACCAGCTCCGCGAGCGGGCTCGCAAGAGCCTGCAGGAGTACGGCGGCGGCGTCGACGAGGCCGCGTTCGCAAAGCTCGTGGGCCTCCTGAACTACATCGACGGCGACTACGTGGATCCGGCCACGTTCGCGAAGCTGCGCCAGACCCTCGGGGCGGCCAGGCATCCGACGCACTACCTGGCGATCCCGCCGAGCCTCTTCGGCGAGGTCGTGCAGCAGCTCGGCAAGTCCGGGTGCGCCAACGGCGCGCGCGTCGTCATCGAGAAGCCGTTCGGGCACGACCACGCCACGGCTTGCGCCCTGAACCAGACGCTCCACGCCGTGTTCCCCGAGTCCAACGTCTTCCGGATCGACCACTACCTCGGCAAGGAAGCCGTCGAAAACCTGCTCTTCTTCCGCTTCGCCAACACGTTCCTCGAGCCGATCTGGAACCGCAACTACGTCGACTGCGTCCAGATCACGATGGCCGAGGAGTTCGGCGTCCAGGGCCGCGGCAAGTTCTACGACGAGACGGGCGCCATCCGCGACGTCATCGAGAACCACCTGCTCCAGGTCGTCGGCTACCTCGCGATGGAGCCGCCGATCGCGATCGACGCCGACCGCATCCGCGACGAGCAGGTCAAGATCTTCCGCGCGATCAAGCCGCTCAAGCCCGCCGACGTCGTGCGCGGCCAGTTCGTCGGCTACCAGAAGGAGCCCGGAGTCAAGCCCGGCTCCACCGTCGAAACCTTCGCCGCCGTGCACCTCGAGATCGACTCGTGGCGCTGGGCGGGCGTTCCCTTCTTCATCCGCGCCGGCAAGAACCTCCCGCTGACCGCGACCGAGGTGCTCGTCGACCTGAAGCGCCCCCCGCTGTCGCGCCTCACGGCCGAGGAGAGCAACTACTTCCGGTTCCGCCTCGGACCGAAGATCTCGATCTCGATCGGCGCGCGCGTCAAGAAGCCGGGCGCCGAGATCGCCTCGATGCCGACCGAGCTGATGGCCGTGCAGACCGGCAAGGACGAAGTCGACGCCTACGAGCGGCTGCTGACGGACGCGATGAAGGGCGACGCGACGCTCTTCGTGCGCGAGGACGCGGTCGAGGCGGCCTGGAAGGTCGTCGACGGCGTGCTCGACGACGCGACGCCGGTTTATCCCTACCAGCCCGGGACGTGGGGTCCCGCCGAAGCCGACCGGATGACCGCCGCCCTCGAGGGCTGGCACAACCCGGCGAAGGAGTCGTGAGCGGCAGTCCGGGGGACACGGCGGAGGGCCGGCGGCTCGACGAGAACACGCGTCGCGTCGCGCGCTGGAACCGTTGGGGGCCTTACCTCTCCGAGCGCGCCTGGGGCACGGTCCGCGAGGACTACAGCGCCGACGGCGCGGCCTGGGACTCCTTTCCGCACGACCACGCGCGCTCGCGGGCCTACCGCTGGAACGAGGACGGGCTCGGCGGCGTGTGCGACCGCCATCAGCTCCTCTGCTTCGCCCTCGCGCTCTGGAACGGCCGCGATCCGATCCTGAAGGAGCGGCCCTTCGGGCTGACCAACGCGGAAGGCAACCACGGCGAGGACGTCAAGGAGTACTGGTTCTACCTCGACTCCACACCCACGCATTCGTTCATGCGGTACCTCTACAAGTATCCGCAGGCCGAGTACCCGTACCGGCAACTCCTCGAGGAGAACCGCCGCCGGACCATCGACGATCCCGAGTACGAGCTGCTCGACACGGGGATCTTCGACGGCGGGCGCTACTTCGACGTCGTGATCGAGTACGCGAAGGCCGCGCCCGAGGATCTGCTCGTCGAGATCACCGCGTTCAACCGGGCGCCCGACCCCGCCCCGATCGATCTCTTGCCCACCGTCTGGTTCCGCAATACCTGGTCGTGGCGGCCCAACCGCAAACGCCCGGTGGCCGGCGCCGCCGAGCGCCCCGGCGGGCGCGCGGCGCTCGTTCTCGACGAGGCCTACCTCGGGCGCCGATACCTGCACGTCGAGCCCGGCTCCGAGCTGCTTTTCACGGAGAACGAGACGAACGCACGGCGCCTCTTCGGTTCTCCCAACCCGTCGCGGTACGTCAAGGACGCGTTCCACGAGTACGTGATCCGCGGCGACGCGGCCGCCGTGAACCCCGCCCGGACGGGAACCAAGGCCGCGGTGCACCGGCGCGTCGTCGTCCCGGCCGGCGGGAGCACCCGCGTGCGCCTGCGCCTGACCGACGCGGCGTGGGAATCCGGCGATCCGCTCGGCGAGGAGTTCGAGCGCGTCTTCGCCGACCGCCGCCGGGAGGCCGACGACTTCTACGGCGCGCTCATCCCCGCCAGCCTCTCGCCCGACGAGAAGAACGTCATGCGCCAGGCCTTCGCCGGGATGCTCTGGTCCAAGCAGTTCTACAAGTACGACGTGCGGCGCTGGCTCGACGGCGACCCGCTCCAGCCGCCGCCGCCCGCCTCGCGGAAGACCGGCCGCAACAGCGACTGGCGGCACGTCTTCAACGCGGACGTGCTCTCGATGCCCGACACCTGGGAGTTTCCCTGGTACGCCGCCTGGGACCTCGCTTTTCACTGCGTCGTCTTCTCGCTGCTCGACGCGAACTTCGCCAAGGAACAACTGGTGCTCATGCTGCGCGAGTGGTACATGCACCCGAACGGGCAGATCCCGGCGTACGAGTGGAACTTCGCCGACGTCAACCCGCCCGTCCACGCCTGGGCGGCGCTGCGCGTCTTCCAGATCGAGCGCGCCAAGACGGGCAAGGCCGACCGCGCGTTCCTCGAGCGGGTCTTCCACAAGCTGCTCCTGAACTTCGACTGGTGGGTGAACCGGAAGGACGCGCTCGGCAACAACATTTTTCAGGGCGGTTTCCTCGGCCTCGACAACATCGGCATCTTCGACCGGAACATGAAGCTTCCCGACGGCTGGGTCCTCTCCCAGGCCGACGGCACGAGCTGGATGGCGATGTATTGCCTGAACCTCCTCGGCATGGCGCTCGAGCTCGCCGCGGAAGACCCGGTCTACGAGGACGTCGCCTCGAAGTTCTGGGAGCACTTCGTCTACATCGCCCACGCGATCCAGCGCCCCGACCAGCCCGAGCTCGGCCTCTGGGACGAGCACGACGGCTTCTTCTACGACGAGGTTCACCACCCCGACGGCCGCCAGATCCCGATCCGCGTGCGGTCGCTCGTGGGCCTGCTGCCGCTGACCGCGGTCGTCGTCGGCGACTCGGCGCTCATCGACCGCTTTCCGAGCTTCAAGCGGCGGATGGAGTGGTTCTTCGCGCACCGCCAGGACCTGACCAGCGCGTGCGCCTCGATGACGCAGCACGGCCGCGAGGAGCGGATCCTGATGTCGGTCGTGCGCCCCGAGCAGCTCGCGCGCGTGCTCCGGTACATGCTCGACGAGTCCGAGTTCCTGTCGCCGTACGGCCTGCGCTCGGTGTCCCGCTACCACCACGACCACCCTTACAGGGCGACCACGGCCTACGGCCAGTCGTTCGGCCTCGACTACGAGCCCGGCGAGTCCCGGACGAAGCTCTTCGGCGGCAATTCCAACTGGCGCGGGCCGATCTGGTTCCCGTTGAACTACCTGATCCTCGAATCGCTGAAGCGGTACCACCTGTACTTCGGCGACGCGTTCAAGATCGAATGCCCGACCGGCTCGGGACGCATGATGAACCTCCACGAGGTGTCGCAGGAGCTCGCCCGGCGGCTGTCACGCATCTTCGTCGCCGACGCGAAGGGCCGGCGAGCGGTTTTCGGGGACCGCGAGCTCTTCCGGACGGACCCGCACTGGAAGGACCTGCTGCTCTTCCACGAGTACTTCCACGGCGACACCGGACTCGGCCTCGGCGCGAGCCACCAGACCGGCTGGACCGGGCTCGTGGCCAAGCTCCTCGACGAGCTCGGGAGCCCGCACGCCCGGACGCTGCGGGGCTGAGCGCCGGCTAGCCGCCCGCGGGATTCGCGCGCGGATTCACCGCGCTCGAGGCGCGGCGCACGATCCCGCTGAAGAGCTGCAGCGGGAGATGGAGGCGCATGCCCCACGACTTCTCGTCGTGCACCGCCAGCGGGAAGGCGAAATGGACGACGTCGAGGCCGTATCGGAATCCGCGCGAAACGAGCGCCATCGCCATCGACACGGTCACCTCGTAGTTGTCCTCCGGCCAGCCGCTGTCGAGGTAGAGCTTGACGTCGCGCCGGGGCTCGCCGAGCACGCGCTCGAGCAGGTCGTCGCGGTAGCCGAACGTGCTCGAGAGACACGCCGCGCCGCCGAAGACGCCCGGCTGCTCCCAGGCGAGGAAGAAGGACACCACGCCGCCGAGCGACGACCCCAGGACGCGCGTGTCCAGGGGCCCCGGCAGCGTTCGGAAGTCGTGGTCGATGCGGGCTTTCACCTCGCTCGAAAGCGACGCGCCGTAGGCCTCGTAGCCCGGCTTCGTGTACTCGGCCATCCGGTCCTGCGAGTAGACGCCCACCACGATGAAGTCGTCGACGACGCTCATCGTGTCGAGAAGGCCCACGGTCCGGTCGACCCGCCAATCCTGCCCGAGGAAGGCCTCGTCCGGGAAGAACAGGTTCTGCCCGTCCTGCATGTAGAGCACCGGGTAGCGCTTGAGGGTGTTCTCGCGGTAGCCGGGCGGGAGGTACACGCGGATCCGGTGGCGGCGGCCGAGGCGCGTCGAGTCGAACTCGATCGGCTCGGCAAAGTGGCCTCCCCCGGCGGTGCGGAAGTGCGGGTACACGGGACGCGTGTCGGGCTCGGTCATCGCCACGAGGCGGTTGACGCCGGGCGTCCAGAAGATCGCGTCGCCGACGCGGAGGACCGGCTTGAAGTAGAGGAACGGCTTCTTCGACTCGAGCGTGAACGTGCACGTGTGGCCGCCGTCGGGCGGGCCGTCCGGCTCGACGTCGCGGTTCCAGTCCTGCTCGGTGCGGAGGACGATCCGGCCCTCGGCCAGCGGATAGATGACGCGCAGGGTGCGGCGGAACGGCGGATCGCCGGCGCGCGACGTTCCGGCCGCGCCGGGCGTCACTTCCCCAGCCACTGGTCCCCGATGCCGGGCCCGTACCACTTGTGGGTGTTCAACCCGTAGTACATGCCGATCTGCGTGTACGGGATCCGGAGCACGTCGAAGGCGAAGTAGAGGATCTTGCTCCACCACTTGTCCGGCCGGACGCCGACCGCGCGGAGGATCTCGTTGAAGTTGATGCCGAGCTCGAAACCCACCTGCCGGTCGCGGATCAACGGGTCGGCGTACGGGTATCCCTTCGCCGAGTAGCTCACCGAAAAGAGGAGGTAGCGCGCGGGGCCGATGTTCCAGCGGTTCCGGTCCGCGAGGCCGGCGAGCTTCAGGTCGGCCGTGTAGATCTCTTCCGTGTAGTCCTTGCCCGTGCCGCCGTAGGGACAGCAGACCGCGGCCGGCTCCGGCAGGAGCCCGGCGCGGTAGCCGACGAGGTCGTCGAGGCCGTAGTGGGCGATGCCGAGCGCGGAGACCGCGCCGATCCAGTCCATGACCAGGTCTTCGTAGGAGAAGCCGTACTTGCCGCGCCCGTCGCCGATCTCCGTGACGAGGCCGGCCATCATCGACACGCCCATCCCGAGGAGCGCGGCGTCGTCCTTCTTCATGCCGAGCTCCATGTTCACGCCCGTCAGGAGCTTCGCGACGATGTAGTACGAGACGACGTGCGAAGCCTTGTCGCCGCCGCCGGCGTAGGTGTTCTGGCCGAACCAGCCTTCGCGGGTGAAGTGCCACTTCTGGTTCGGGCCGTCGCCGAAGGAGTTCCACGCCGAACCGATGAGCGTCGCCCCGGAGACGACGCCGATCCAGAACGAGTGCACTTTCTGCGGGGCCGGCGCCCCGGCCGACTCCTCCTCGCCGCCGTCCCCGCGGCCCTCGATGGGCGCCTCGATGTGAACGCCGCCGTCCTCGAGCACGCGCGCGAACGACTCTTCGAAGCCCGTGCCGGCCGCGGCATGCGTCAGCGCCTGCAGCGGCTCGGCGAGGGCCGACCCGGCGGCGATCGCCCCGGCGAGCGCCACGGCCGTCAGCCGAGCCACGCGCTTCAAGCGGGGGACCGGTCTTTCTTCGGCGGCTCCTCGGGCAGCGCGCCCGAGCGCACGTGGACGGTCTGGGTCGGAAACGCGACGGACGTGCCGGCCTGCTCGACGATGTCCAGGATCCGCAGCAGCAGGTCCTCCTGCACGCCGAGGAACTCGGCGTAGCTCTCGGCCCGCACGTAGCCGTAGACGTCGACGTCGAGGGTCGAGGCCCCCAGGCGCACGAAGCGCGCCCGCGAGCCCTCGGTCTCGACGCGCGGGTCGGCGACCATCAGGTTCCGGATGTTCTCCAGAACCTGGCGCATCTGCGCCGGGGTCGTCGCGTAGTCGAGGCCCACGGTCGGATGAAACCAGAATTTGTCCCGGCGCGTCAGGTTTTCGATCTGGCCCGCCATGACGGCCCCGTTGGGGATGCTGACGACGGTCCGCTCGTTCGTCCGCAGCCGCGTGGCCCAGAGTGTGACGTCCTCGATCTCGCCGAGCTGTCCCCCGATCCGGCAGGTGTCGCCCACCGTGAGCGGCTTGTCCGCCAGCATGGCGAAGCCGCCGAAGACGTTCTCGAGGCTCTTCTGGGCGGCGAAGGCGAGGACGAGGCCGCCGATGCCGAGCCCGGCCAGGGTCGCCGTGACGTTGACGCCGAAGGCCGGCAGCGCGAGGACGATGACGAGGAGGAAGGCCGCGCCCCGGAGGGCGCGCCGGCCGAGCGACAGGGAGGCGCGGCCCGTGGAGCCGCCGGGCATGACGCGGCGCAGCAGAAAGCGGTCGACGACGTCGACGATCCGCAGCAACAGCCAGAGAAGGGCGACGAGGAGCAGGACGTAGAGAACCCGGTTGTAGTAGATCCGGTAGAGGATCGGCACGCCGACCCAGAAGACCGCGACGCGGTGGAGGAGCAGGGTCAGCAGCAGCGTCACCGGGCTGCGCGCCGAGATCGCCCAGTCGCCCGAGATCTTGCGGCGCCGCACGAGCCCGACGACGACCAGGATCAGCGTGATCAGCAGCCACGAAACGCCATAGAGGATCGGGAGGAGCAGCACGAAGGCGACGACCTGCCAGAGGGCGAGCGAGCCGACGTGGGTCTTGACGAGAAATTCCGGCAGGCGGCCCTCGATCTCGGAGAGGCCGAGCTCGCCGTAGAGACGTCGCGCCTCGCGGATCGTTTCCCAGGAGAAGTACCAGAGGGCCGGACCGCCCGGCTTTTCGACGCGCACCAGCAGGACGTCGATGTGCCCTTCCCCGGCCAGGACCTCGCCGATGCGCTCGACGTCCGGGGGCAGGCCGTCGTCGATCGTGCCGCGGGAGCTCCGGCTGATGCTCTCGAGCGTCGTCGACACGAAGCGGTGGTCGAGAACGACCTGGAGCTCACGGGCGACGGTCTCCCGCTGCGCCTTGAGCGACCCCGGCAGCTGGAGGTACTCCGCGGCGTTGGCGTAGCTCCCTTTCTCGACGGCGCGCAGGAAACCGAAGAAGCAGCCATACGGCGTCTCGCGCCCGTACGGGTCGGCGGTCTCCTCGTCGGCGGCCGAGGGCGTCGGCGTCGGCGCCACTCCCGGCAGCGTCGGCTCGGCCGGCGCGAAGGCGGCGAGCGCGAGAAAGAGGCCGAGCCCCGCCGCGCCGAGAAGGCGGCGGCGAGAGGACGGGGCTCCGGCGGCGGCGGCCATGCGGGGACGGAGTTTAGCCGACCCCGGGACGGCCTATCGAGCCGGGGGCAGCGCGGCCTTCAAGTCCACCACGAACGAGGCCATGATCTCCGAGAGCTCCTGGTTCCAGGCGGCCACGATCGCTGCCGCCGTCCGTTTCGACAGCGGGAGGCGCCGCGTGTAGGTCCTGAGCAGGATCTCCTGGTTCGTCACGACGCCGGCCGCCGGCGCGAGGACCCGGAAGTGCAGCGTCATCACCGCGGCGGGTTCCGAAGCGTTCGAGAAGTCGCCGGCCAGCTCCACGATGGACGGTTCGATCTCGGCGTCGATCGGAACGCCCTCCCCCGGCACGACGACGTCGCGCACCCAGTCCGCCTCGCGCAGATAGCCGCGGATGGCCGTGGTCAGCAACCAGGCCGGCGGCGCCGCGAAGAACGCGTACGGATCGCGCTCGATGGCGTGGTCTCCCACGCGGTACACGAGCTCGACACCGGAGTACGTCGGCGCGGACTCCGCGCGGCGGAGCGACAGCACGCGGGTCGCGCCGGCGGCCGGGCCCGGCCGAGCGGGCGGCGGATCCAGCGTGAAGGTCTGGGGTGTCATCGCGAGCTTCGACGGGCAGGCGGTCACGGCGAGCGCCGCCACGAGCCCGAGAGCGGCGCGGAATCGCGTCGGGAGGACCGAAGAGTCGCGGCGCATCACTTCTTCTCCTGCTCGAGGACGGGAGGGGGCGGTGGCGCCCCGCCGAAGAGGAACCCGGACGGATACCGCTTGAGCTCGTCGAGCGCCTGGTTGAGACTGCGGGCGGCGTCGCGAGTTCCCGCGAGTGTGTCGTTGAGCGATCGCACGTCCACGCCCGAGAGCTTCTCCAGCAGCGCCCCGAGCCGGGCATCGAGGTTGTCCAGGAGCTTGCGCGCGTCGTCGCCGATCGCGGCGAGCTTCATGTCGTGGATGTCGGAGCGGGCGCCCTCGGCGAGCTTCTTGATCTCGAGGACCGCGGCGTCGGCGTCGACGAGGGCCCTGTTCGCATTCTGCGAGAGGCCCCGGACGTCGAGCTCGTTCAAATGCTTCAGGGCCGCGTCGGCCGTGTCGAGCGTGCGTGTGACGCTCTTCCCGATGGCCCCGATGTCGAGCTTCTCGAGATTCGCGAGCGTCTTGTCCACGGAGGCGAGCAGGCGGCCGAGCTGGCTCGGCGCCGACGGGATGTAGAGATACTTCGGCTTCCACGGCACCTGGAGCGGCGGATTCTTCGTCGGGTCGAGGTTCTGCAGGGACACGATGCTCGACCCGGTGATGCCCTCCATCTGGACGACCGCCCGCAGGCCGCGGTCCACGACCTTCTGGATCTCGGTCTCGTAGCTGGCATTGCGCCACTCGGCCGGCACGATGTGCTGCTTCACCGCGCACCGCACGACGACGCAGGCGGGCTGGACGGCGTCGTACATGTTCCAGCTGAACCCGATCTCGGTGACCTTGCCGACCTCGACGCCGCGCAACGTCACGACCGAACCGACCGTC
The DNA here is from genome assembly GCA_035500755.1 of Thermoanaerobaculia bacterium. Taxonomy (GTDB): domain Bacteria; phylum Acidobacteriota; class Thermoanaerobaculia; order UBA5066; family Gp7-AA6; genus DAHUXD01. Next base: position 22,097 of record DATJXB010000040.1, read on the forward strand.
AGCCCCTCGACGTCGCCCGTCGTGTAGGTCTCGAACATATCCGTCGGCTGGAGCGCGCTCCGGATCCCGAAGAGAAAGAGCGCGGCGAGGACGATCGCCACCCCGACGGTGACGAAGACCCCGATTCGAAACTGACTGGCCTTTTCGCTCATGCCGGCGGCCTCTCCCCTTCCCCCGCGGCCGGCTCGGCCTGGCGCAGGAAGAACTGGCGAACGTACGGGTTGTCGGAATGATCCCTCAGGTCCGCGGGCTTGCCCACGGCGAGCATCGTCTTCGTGCGCGCGTCGAGCATGATGCACCGGTCCGCGATCGCGTAGATCGACTGGAGCTCGTGCGTGACGACGACGAAGGTGATGCCGAGCCCCTTGGCGAGCTCGAGGATCGTGCGGTCGAGCCCGGCGGACGTGATCGGGTCGAGGCCCGCCGACGGCTCGTCCAGGAAGAGGATCCCGGGATCGAGGGCCATGGCCCGCGCGATGCCCGCGCGCTTCTGCATGCCCCCGGACAACGCGGAGGGCTTCTGCGCCGCCGCGGGCAGCAAGCCGACCTGATTCAGCTTCGCCGCCGCGACGAGGGACTTCTCGCCGGCCGCGAGGTCCGTGAACTCGTCCATCGGCAGGCAGACGTTCTCGAGCACGGTCATCGATCCGAAGAGCGCGCCGCTCTGGTACATCACGCCGAACTTCCGCAGGAGGCGCAGCCGCTCCTCGCCCTCCGCCGTGACGATGTTCTCTCCGTCGAAGAGGATCCGGCCCTCGACCGGCCGGTAGAGGCCGATCATGTTCTTGAGCAAGGAGCTCTTGCCGCACCCCGATCCGCCGAGGATGACGAAGACCTCTCCCCGGCGGACCTCGAAGGAAATGCCCCTCTGGACGACCTTGTCCCCGTACGCGATCGTGACGCCCTCGACCGCGATGACCACCGGCGCTTCGGCGCTCATACGTGCAGCACGTAGGTCAGGATGCTGTAGATCGCGTCCACGACGATGATCATGAGGATGCCCGCCACGACGGCGCGCGTGGTCGAGTCGCCGACGGCGTTGGGCCCCTCCTTGGTCTGCATGCCGCGCAGGCAGCCGAGGCCCGCGATGATTGCGCCGAACACGAACGACTTGGAGACGCCCACGATCACGTCGTCGACGCCCATCGCGCCGACGAGCTGCGCCCAGACCTGGGCGAACGGAAACCCCATCGAGAGCATGACGAGGATGCCCCCGAAGACGCCGAGCACCATCGAATAGGCGGCGAGCACGGGCATCAGCAGCGTGCCGGCGAAGACGCGCTGGATCACGAGGAACCGGAGCGGGTCGAGGCCCATCGTCTCGAGGGCGTTCAGCTCCTCGTTGACCTTCATCGTCCCGATCTCGGCGGCGAAGGCGGAGCCCGAGCGGCCCGCGAAGATGATCGCCGTGAAGATCGGGGAAAATTCGCGGATCATCACGAGCCCGATCATGTTCGCGATGAAGATCTGGGCGCCGAACATCGCCAGCGGCTGCGCGGCCTCGAAGGCGATGACCAGCCCCATCAGCAGGCTGATCAGCGAGACGATGGGCAGCGCGTTGACGCCGGCCTTCTCGAACACGACGCCGACCTCGCGCCACCGCATGGACCGCGGGCGGCGCAGGACGGCGCCGAAGCCTTGGACGACGCCTCCGAGGAAGACCATCTGGGCGCGGGCGTCGGCCAGCATCGACTGCGACGCCGCCCCGACCTGCGCCACCAGCGACGGCTTCGGCGCCTCGGCCCCGATCGCCGCGAGGGCCTCGGGCGACGGGAACGCCGACAGCAGCGTCTGGAACTCCGGGCGCAGGCCCCGAATCGTCGCCTTCACGCCCGGGGCGATCCGCCCCTGCGCGAGCTCGTAGAGCAGCGACATGCCGGACATGTCGCCGTGTTCGATCCCGCTGCCGTCGACGTCCAGCGCGTTGACGGGTGTCCCGGCGAGACTCGCGGCGACCTCGCGGCGCGCGGCGGCCGTCGTCTCGACGTCCAGGGCCCCGAACAACTTCAGGACCGCCCCGCCGTCGGGCCGCCGTTCGACGTCCACGCGGGTCGGGGAGCCGGCGGCGGCGGCTTCAGTGCGGGGCATCGGATGGCCGGGACGAGATCTGGAGCGACACGAGGCGCGCGATCAGGATCGCCGGATAGAGCTGCCCGATCAGGCCCTCGACGGCGGCGAGGGTCCGCGCGACCGGGTACACGGGCGTGATGTCGCCGTAGCCGACGGTCGTGAGAGTGATGAAGCTGAAGTAGACGAGGCGGTGACTCAGGCTTCTCGGGACGATCGCCGCCTTGTCGGGGAAGTTGAAGGCGCCCGGCACGAGGAAGTGGATGAGCTGGTAGGCCACGCACCAGAGGACGCCGATGAGCAGGTAGGCGACGATCGAGCCGCGGATCCGGTCCGCCGTGATGGGCCCCGCGCGAAAAACGTGCTTCAGGACGAACGCCGTGAGCATCGCCAGGGCGAGCATCGCGAGGACGAAGTCCCAGATCACCAGGGCTCGGCTCGTGAAGACCATCGAGAGCCACCGCACGACGAGCGACGCCGACGCGAACACCGCCACGGCGAGGGTCACCAGGCCTCGTCCCGACATCGCCACCACGCCCGCCACGAAGAGAAACGTCATGACCACGCCGACGATCGCCGGGCTGACGAGCTCGAGCGTCTCCAGAGGCAGGGCAACGAAGAGCGTCAGCAACAGAAACACGAGCATCGCCGAGAGCCCCCACTCCTGCCACCAGATCCTCGAAAATGCGGCCGGACGTCTCATCGCGAAGGTTCCTTTCCGGCCCTGGCCCCCGTGGCCGCGTCGAGGACGCGAGCGAGCTCCTGCAGCGCCGCGGGGTCCGAGAGCACGCCGACATGGGTGGCGCCGTAGCCGGTCATCCGCGTCGCGGCCAGCTGCACGCGCGGGTCGAGCTGGCTCGGCAGCGCGATCGTCCCGTCCCCGGCGGGACTCGGGCCGTGGTCGCCCTCCTCTCCCCACCCGAAGAAGAGGTAAAACGGCAGGTCCCTCGGCAGCGGCGTCTGGTAGAGACGCGTCAGAAACGGGCTCCCCGCGGCGATGTCAACCCACGACGGCACGAGCTCGGTGCCGCGCTTGACCGCGCCCGTCACGGCCTCGACGCCGCCGTACGGCGTGTCGAAAGACGCGTAGACCCGGAAGTACGCCGGCTTGCCGTTCTTGCAGACCTCGTTGACGGCGCGGCGGCTCACCAGGCCGCCCATGCTGTGCGCGACGAGGGCAACCCGGATCTCGCCGCCCGTCTCCTCCCCCGCCACTCTCTCGATGCCCCGCGCCAGCACCGAACCGAGCTGGTCGAGCGCCAGCCCGGACGGGTAGTAGAAGAGCCAAACGTGGTAACGCGAACGGTCGATCGAAGCGATCAGCGTCTTGAAGTCCCGCGGCGTGCCGTCGATGCCGTGGACCAGGACGAGCTGGACCTTCCGGAAGTCCGGCACGCCCATCGAGTAGAACCAGCTCTGCGTCTTCGTGAGAAAAGCGTTCGGCTGGTAAACGCCGAGCTCGGCCAACTCGGGCGCGAAGAGCGGGTCGTCCACGGACTCCACGACGAAGGGCCGCGGCAGGACCTTGACCCGCAGTACCGCACCGACCGCCGCCGGGTGGTCGAACGCCACCGTGATCGCCGGCGCCTCGAGGGTGATTCCGTCCGGAGAGCGCGCCGCCGACACCCCGACCGGCGCCTCTGGCGGCGTCCGCCCGATGACCTCGTCGCTTTCGTAGTAGCCGTCCCGGTTCAGGTCCGCGAAGAAGACGAGGTCGTAGCTCCCGGCCGGGAGCAGGATGCCGTAGTAGCCGATCGCGGGGATGATCTCGCGCGAGCCGACGAGCTCGCCCGGGCTCGCGTGGTCGAAAGCGGCCACGAGGAGCGGCTCCTTCTTCCCGGCCGGCACGGTGATGCGGCCGATCAGACCGAAGCA
>DATJXB010000041.1:0-16531 GCA_035500755.1 Thermoanaerobaculia bacterium
GGTTCAGCTGCACCGCCCACTCCTGGTTGTCGGGGCGGCGCCGCTCCGAGGCGAACAGCTTGCGGCGGCTGCGCGGCGTGAAGATCTCCCAGCGCACCCAGCCGAAGTCGGCGGCCGCCGGCTCGAGGTGAAAGCCCGGCACCTTCACGCCGGCGACGATGTCGACGGCGGCGACCGTCGTCGGCGCAAAGCCGTTGGCGGCGAGCCGCTCCTCGAACTCGGCGCGGACGGCTCGGCCGCGGAAGACGAGGTCGTGACGTCCGCGCGCCACGCCGCGGCCGAGGATGAGGTCGTCGAGGGCGCCCGAGAGCTCCGCGTCCATGCGCGGCATCTTAGCGTCGGGACGGTCGGTTAGACTCGCCGGCGCTTGGACGCGGCCGCGCTGACCATCCGTTTCTCGCTCGCCCTGTGGGTCGGCGGGACGCTCCTCGTCGTCCTCGCCGCGCCGGTCGTCTTCGGGCGGATCCCGTCGCGGGACGCCGCCGGGGGCGTCTTCGGCGAGATCCTCCGCCGCTTCGAGATCGTCAAGCAGGCCCTCTCGCTCGCGCTCGTCATCGGGGTGTTCGTGACGCTCGAGCGCGGCGGCCGGCTCACGGGCGCGGCGGCGGCGGCGGGGGTGGCGATCTTCGTGGCGATCGCGACCAACGTTTACCTCGCGATGGTGTTGCGGCCGCGGATGGGCTACTTCCGCGACAAGGTCGGCTCCTTCGACACGGCGGCTCCCGACGACCCGTGGCGGCAGCGCTTCGACCGCCTCCATCGGCGTTCGACGCGGGTGCTGACCCTGGGCTGGATCGCGGCGGCCGTCGCCCTGGCGCTCTGGCCTTGACCGCCGGCCGCTAGGCCTTCAGCCGGGCGATCGCGTCGATCTCGACGGCGGCGCCCTTGGGGAGCTCGGCCACGGCGACCGTCGAGCGCGCGGGACGGTGGTTTCCGAACCGCTTGCCGTAGACGGCGTTCATCTCGGCGAAGTCGGCCATGCGGAGCAGGTAAACGGTCGTCTTGACGACGTCGTCCAACGTCAGTCCCCCGGCTTTCAGGACTGCCTCGAGGTTGTCGAAGACTCGTTCGACGCCGGCGGAAAGGCCTCCGGCGACGAGCTCGCCCGTGGACGGATCCAGGGGAATCTGTCCGGAAAGGAACAGGAATCCGCCTTGAGCTATCGCCTGGGAATACGGCCCGATGGCCCTGGGCGCTCCTTCGGTCGCGACGGTCTTCATCACAGAACCCCTCTCTATTCGGGTCTAGAATACCCGCAACCGCGGAACAAGATGATGTCCGTCGAGCGAATTCAGATTCTCCACGAGGACTACATTCGCCTGACCGAGAGGTTCAAGGCGTCGTGGACGTTCCATCAATTCTTGAGGGGCGTCCAGAAGACGTTCTTCGCCACCGAGCCCGCGTACTCGCTCGACTTCGGCAAGCTCTACGACGACGTCCGGGCGGTCGCGGGCGCGATCGACACGACCTCGCCGGAAAAAGTCGCGCCGCGCCTCCGGGAGCTCTCCGACCGGCTGGACGCGTTCGGCAAGCGCCTGCGTGAGGCGGATCGCCTCGTCTCGCCGTCGTACGTGCGGAGGTTCTTCGAGAAGGTGCGGCCGCAGGACGAGAAGATCGCCTTCCACCTCCTGCGGTTCTATTTCTCGCAGCCGGACGCCGACGAGGACGTCGTCGACAAGGTCGATTTTCTGGCGACCGTCGCCGCGGCCGGCCAGCGCGCCGCGGACGCCGACGCGCCGCGTCCCCGTCCCGATCTCCAGCGCTTTTTCGAAGCGGTCACGGCGGCGTCGGTCTGGCCGCGCCTCGACGGAGCCGCGGCACCCCCGATCGTCCGCGCCTTCGACGACCTCGCGGGCGAGATGGCGCGCGCGCAGGAGTTCGAGGACCTCGTCACCGCCCGCCTCCTGAACAACGTCCGCCAGTTGAAGCGGCGCGTCGCGACCGGGCTCGCGAATCCCGAGGTGCTCGTCGCGGTGGCGCGCTGCAACCTGCGCACGCGCTCGGTGTTTCACCGGCTCTACGAAACCGAGGAGCGGCGGCTCGAAGAGGCGACGGACCGCATCGGGGAGCTCGAGAAGGAGCTCGCCCGCGGCGGCCTCGAGGCGCCGAGCGCCGAGGAATTCCGGCGCTTCCGCGAGTCGCGCGAGCGCTGGGAGCGCCAGTCCAGGGACGGCAGTCTCCGGGCGGTCCAGGTCGTCGAGCTGAAGGAGGCGATCGGCGCCGTGCTCGGGCGCTTCGACCTCGCCGGGCTCGCGGCCGAGGACATCGACGAGGCGCTCGGACTCGTCGAGGAAGTCGAGTCCGAAGGGGCCGAGGAGGCGTTCTGGAAGCCGTATCTCGACCGCCTGCTCGGCGCCGTCGAGCACTACGACGACGGCACCGGTCCGCTGAGGCCGGGGATCGCGGGTCTGGAGAACCTGAGGCTCGAGCCCTGGGAGCTCAAGGCGGCGCGGCGCACGGTGGCCAACGGCGGAGAGCCGCCGACCGAGCGCGACCGCACGCTGCTGCGCGCCGTCGCGCTGCGGCTGAAGGCCGACGAGGAGGTCGAGACGCTGCGGGCCGCGGCCGGTCTGCCGGCCTCGCCCGAGACCCTGCGCGCCGCGCGCGCGACGCTCGGCCGCGCGGCGATGCTCGACGCGGCGCTGTCGACGGTCGTCGACGAAGCCGAGGCGGTGTCGTCGTCGGAAGAGATTCGCTGCTGGACGCGCACGCGGTTCCGGCTGCTGCGCTCGACGGCCGACCTCTGGCTCATGCAGGATTCTCCGAAGGCCGACCGCCGCGACTCGCGCCCGTAGTCCCGCGGCCTCCTGCCCGTATACTCCGCCCGTGAGCGGACCCGAAGAGAACGACGCGAAGGCCGAGCCCTCCGAGAGCGACCTGCTCCGGAACCGGCGGCAGAACCTCCAGAAGGTCGAAGAGCTCGGCTTTGCCGCCTCACCGCTCCGGTTCGACATCGGCGCGACCGTGTCGGAGGTCCGCGCGCGGTACGGCGACTCGGACGGCGAGAGCCTCGAGCGCGAAAAGCCGGCCGTGGCGACGGCCGGGCGCGTGCTCGCGCTCCGCACCGCCGGCAAGGCCGGGTTCCTCGACCTCTCGGACGGGCGCGCGCGCGTCCAGGTCTACGTCCGGCGCGACGCCGTCGGCGACGCGGCTTTCGCGCTCTACGGCGCCCTCGACCTCGGCGACTGGATCGGGGTCGAGGGCGAAGTCTTCCGGACGCGCACGGGCGAGCTCTCGGTCAAGGCGAGCCGGCTCGTCTTCCTGGCGAAGTGCTTCCGGCCGCTGCCCGAGAAGTGGCACGGCCTGAAGGACGTCGAGCGGCGGTATCGCCAGCGATATCTCGACCTCGCCGTGAACCCGGAGTCGCGCGAAGTCTTCGAGCGGCGGGCGGCGATCGTCCGGCACATCCGCGGCTTCCTCGACGCGCGCGGATTCCTCGAGGTCGAGACGCCGATGATGCAGCCGATCGCCGGCGGCGCGGTGGCGCGGCCGTTCGTGACGCACCACAACGCCCTGGACCTCGAGCTCTACCTGCGGATTGCGCCCGAGCTCTACCTGAAGCGGCTCGTCGTCGGAGGCATCCCGCGCGTCTACGAGATCAACCGCAACTTCCGCAACGAGGGCATCTCGACCCACCACAACCCCGAGTTCACGATGCTCGAGTTCTACCAGGCCTACGCCGAGGGCTCGGACCTCATGCGTCTGTCCGAGGAGCTGCTGTCGGGCCTCGCGGCGGCGGTCGCCGGAGGGTCGAAGACGCCGTGGGAGGGGGAGACCATCGACTGGACGCCGCCCTTCCGCCGCCTGACGATGCGCCAGGCCGTCGTCGAGTTTGCGCGCGACGACCCGCGCGGGGCCGTGACGCCCGCGGATTGCGACACCGAGGCGGGACTCCTGGCGGCGGCCGGGCGCTACGGCGTCGAGAAGCCCGAGCGCTTCCGCGGCAAGAAGGGGAAGCTCCTGGCCGAGGTCTTCGAGGCCGTCGCCGAGACGCATCTGGTCCAGCCGACGTTCATCGAGGAGTTTCCGACGGAGATCTCGCCGCTGTCCCGCCAGCGGGCGGACGACCCCGAGTGGGTCGACCGCTTCGAGCTCTACGCCGGCGGCATGGAGATCGCCAACGGCTTCTCGGAGTTGAACGACCCGGCCGAGCAGGCGGCGCGCTTTCGGCGCCAGGTCGAGGAGCGCGAGGGCGGGGACCTCGAGGCGACCGCTTACGACGCCGACTACGTGGAGGCGCTCGAGTACGGCCTGCCGCCGACGGCGGGGGAAGGGCTCGGCATCGACCGGCTGACGATGCTCCTGACCGACCGGCGGTCGATCCGCGACGTGATCCTGTTTCCGCTCCTGCGGCCGCGAGGCGCGGCGGGCTGATGCGGTTCGAGACGTCGGTGGCGCTGCGCTACCTCGCGGCGTCGCGCCGTCGGGCGCACGTCGCGCTGATCGCCGGAATCTCGGTGGCGGGGCTGGCCGTCGGCGTCGCCGCGCTCGTCGTCTCGCTCGCATTGCTCTCCGGATTCCAGGACCGAATTCGGCGGCAGATGATGGACCGCACCGCGCACCTGCGCGTGTCGGCCGGGCGGGGCGCGCGGTTGGCGGACCCCGACCGCGTGCGCGCGGCGCTCGAAGCGGTGCCGGGCGTGAAGCAGGTATCGCCCGCGATCGAAGGGCGCGCGTGGGCCTCGAATCCGACGGACCCGTCGGCGATCCCCGTGCCGCTGCGGTACCGCAGCGCGGCCTCGGCCTCGACCGCCGCCGGGAAGGGGGGCGCGCGCATCACCGGCGCGATCGCCGCACGTCTCCATCTCGGGACGGGCGACACGATCCGTCTCGCGTCCTCCCGCTCGCGGCTGTCGCCGATCGGGCCGCTGCCCGTGACCGCGGTCGTCCCCGTCGACGAGGTCCGCCGCGGGTCCGCGCTCGACAAGCCCGGCGAGATCGAGGTGTCCGTCGAAACGGCGCGCCTGCTCTCGGACACTCCGGCCGGCGCGGCGGCCTACGAGGCGCGCCTCGCGGATCCGGAGTCGGCGGCCGGCGCGGCCCGCGGCGTCGCGCGGTCGCTCGGCGCCGGCTATCGCGTCGAGACCTGGCGCGAGCTCAACGGGCCACTCGCGTTCGCGCTGCGCCTCGAGAAGTCGGTCATTTTCCTGACCGTGGCTCTCGTGATCCTCGTCGCCGCGCTCAACATCGTGGCGAACATCGCGCTGACGGTCGTCGAGAAGAAACGTGACCTCGGCGTCTTCACCGCGATGGGGGCGGCGCCCGAGTCGGTGCTGCGGATTTACCTGACGCTCGGCGCGGCGATCGGCGCGATCGGGACGCTCGGCGGCCTGATCATCGGAATCGGCCTGTCGGTCGCCCTCGAGCGGTTCCGTCTCGTGCCCCTGCCGTCGGACGTGTACCTGCTCTCGCACGTGCCGTTCGCGGTCCATCCGGCCGAGGTGGCCGTGATCGCGGCCTTCGCCTTCGCGACCGCGCTCGCCGCGGCCGTCCTTCCCGCGCGCGCGGCCGCGCGCCTGGCGCCGGGCGAAGCGATCCGGCTCTCCCGATGACGCTCGCGATCCGGGCCGAAGGCCTGGCCAAGACCTACACGGGCGAAGGCGCTCCCGTGAAAGTCTTCGGCGAGCTCTCCTTCGAGATCGAAGAGGGAGTTCTCGCGGCGGTCATGGGGCCGTCGGGCGTGGGGAAGTCGACGCTCCTGCATCTGCTGGGCGGCATCGACCGGCCGGACGCCGGCCGCGTCGAGGTGCTCGGAACCTCGCTCGAGGAGCTCTCGCCGCGCGAGCGCGCGCGCTTCCGGAACGCGCACATCGGCTTCGTGTTCCAGTTTCATCATCTGCTGCCCGAATTCACCGCGGAGGAGAACGTCGCGTTTCCGCACCGCATCGCGGGCGTGCCGGAGGGCGAGGCCCTGCGGCTCGCGCGGGAGCTCCTCGCCCGCGTGGGCCTGGCCGAACGCGGCGGCCACGGCGCGCGGGCGCTCTCCGGCGGAGAGCAGCAGCGGGTCGCGCTGGCGCGCGCCCTCGCCCGCGGGCCGCGTGTTCTCCTCGCCGACGAACCGACCGGAAACCTGGACGCGGCGTCCTCGCAAGTGGTCTTCGACCTGCTCCGCGAGCTGCACCGGGAGCGCGGAATGACCACGATCGTCGTCACGCACAACCCGGATCTCGCGTCTCGCTGTGATAGACTTTTCACGATGTCCCGGGAAGGAATCGCGGCGGCAACCGGTTTGTCCGAGCGGAGATGAATCGCGAGCTCCGCTCCCATGGACGTTCCTCTCCCTTGACTCCTGAGACTGCCGCCGATGTTTGAGAAGTACAACGAAAAGGCCCGCCGGGCGCTCTTTTTCGCCCGCTACGAGGCCTCGAAGCTCGGGTCCAAGGTCATCGAGTCGGAGCACCTGCTCCTCGGGATCCTGCGCGAGGGCGAAGACATCATCAAGGAGATCTTCGCCCGCTTCAACGTGAAGCCCGAGGACGTCCGGCGCGAGATCGAGGGCGACCGGATCTTCGTGGAGCGCATCTCCTCGACCGCCGAGCTCCCGCTCTCCGAGGAGTCGAAGAAGATCCTGGCGTACGCCTCGCACGAGGCGGAGTCCATGATGCATCCCTACGTCGGGACGGAGCACCTGCTCATCGGCCTGCTGCGCGTCGACGGGTGCGTGGCGGGCCGGCTCCTGACGGCGCGCGGCTTCAACCTGTACGGGGTGCGCGAGGAGACGATCTCGCTCATCAAGGAGCGCGAGGTTTCCAAGCAGAAGAAGGAGCTGCCGTTCCTGGCCGAGTACAGCCGCGACCTGACGCAGCTCGCCGGCACCGGCGCCTTCGACCCGCTCATCGGGCGCGACAAGGAAGTCGAGCGGATCATCCAGATTCTGTCGCGCCGCACGAAGAACAACCCGATCCTCCTCGGCGAGCCGGGCGTGGGCAAGACCGCGATCGTCGAGGGCCTCGCGACGCGCATCGTCGAGGGTGCGGTGCCGATCTTTCTCGCGTCGAAGAAGATCCTCGCGCTCGACCTCTCCCTGATCGTCGCCGGGACCAAGTACCGGGGGCAGTTCGAGGAGCGCCTGAAGGGGATCATCCGCGAGTTGCGGGAGAACCCGGACCTGATCATCTTCATCGACGAGATTCACTCTCTGATCGGGGCCGGCTCGGCCGAGGGCTCGCTCGACGCGGCGAACATCCTGAAGCCCGCCCTCTCGCGCGGGGAGGTCTCGTGCATCGGCGCGACGACCCTGAAGGAGTACCGCAAGTACATCGAGAAGGACCGCTCGCTGCTGCGGCGCTTCCAGGCGATCAACGTCACGGCGCCGTCGGAGAACGAGACCTTCGAGATCCTCGAGGGCGTCAAGGACCGGTACGAGCAGTTCCACAAGGTGCGGTACTCGGCCGAGGCGATCAAGACGGCCGTGTACCAGTCCAACCGCTACATCACGGACCGGTTCTTCCCGGACAAGGCGATCGACATCCTCGACGAGGCCGGCGCGAAGGTGAAGCTCAAGCGCGTGGCCGACACGCAGAACCTGCGCAAGCTCGAGGTCGAGATTCGCCAGATCGTCAAGGAGATGAAGAAGGCGATCTCGGACAAGGATTTCGAGAAGGCGGTCTTCCTGCGCGAGCGCGAGATCGAGCTGAAGGAAGAGATCGAGCACGCCAAGGCGCAGTCGGCCGAGCGCAGCGAAGCCACGCAGGAAGTGACGCGGCGCGACATCGAGGAAATCATCTCGTCCTGGACGGGCATCCCCGTGGCGTCCCTCGAGATGGAGGAGGCCGAGAAACTCCTCCACATGGAAGACGCGCTGCGCCGGCGGATCGTCGGCCAGGAGGCCGCGATCGTGGGCGTGTCGAAGGCGATCCGCCGCTCGCGCCTCGGCGTCAACAACCCGAACCGGCCGATGGGATCGTTCATCTTCCTGGGCCCGTCGGGCGTCGGCAAGACCGAAGTCGCGCGGCGCCTCGCCGAGTTCCTGTTCGAGAACCAGAAGGCTCTCGTGCGGTTCGACATGTCCGAGTACATGGAGAAGCACGCCGTCTCCAAGCTCATCGGCTCGCCGCCGGGCTACGTCGGCCACGAAGAGGGCGGCCAGCTCACCGAGCGGATCCGGCGCAATCCTTACAGCGTCATCCTGTTCGACGAGATCGAGAAGGCGCACCCGGACATCGCGAACCTGCTGCTCCAGATCCTCGAGGACGGGATCCTGACCGACGCGTACGGCAACGTGGTGGACTTCAAGAACACGCTGATCATCATGACGTCCAACATCGGGACCAAGCACCTCGTCAACCGTAGTCGCCTCGGCTTCGGCGGCGGCAAAGAGGCCCAGACGACGCGGGAGATCGAGGAGCTCGTCCTGAAGGAGCTTCGCCGCGACTTCTCGCCCGAGTTCATCAACCGGATCGACGACGTCATCGTCTTCCACCCGCTCGGCCGGCCGGAGCTCGCGAAGATCTGCCGGCTGCTGATCGACGACGTCAACACCACGCTCGCTCCCAAGGGCGCGTGGATCGACATCGACGACGCGGCGGTGGAGTGGCTGCTGGCGCAGAGCGGCGACGACCCGAACATGGGGGCGCGGCCGCTGCGTCGGGCGATCCAGAAGAACATCGAAGACCCCGTTTCCGAGCTTCTGATCGCCGCCCGCGACGAGCGGCTCGAAACGATCGACGTTCGGGTCGGACCGGACAAGCTGCGGATCACGGCCCGCGAGGGCGAGCCGATTTCCCAGGGGCGCTGATCTCTTGCGGAAGGGGTCCTTCGGGGCCGCGGTCCTCGCCGCGGCGCTGACGGGCGTTGCGGCCGTCGCCGCGCAGCAACCCCCTTCACCGGAAACCGCCGCCCAGCCAACCCCGGTCCCGGCACCGGCACCGGCGGTTCCCGAGCAGCAGCCTCCGCCCCCGCCGCCGGCTGCCCCCGCCGCGGTTGCGCCGTCGGACCGGGTCATCGGAATCCGTGTCGTCGGATACCAGACGGTGTCGCCGGACACGATCGCTCACTACCTCGGGATCAAGGTCGGCGAGGCCTACGACCCGGAAAAGGTCCGGAAGAACTTCCCGGCTCTCTGGGAGGCGGGTCTGCTCGAGAACGCGCGGATCGAAGCCGAACGCTCTCCGGAAGGCGTGACCCTCGTGATCACGATCGAGGAGAGGCCGCTGGTCAAGGACGTCGAGTACGTCGGCAACAAGAAGCTCTCGACCTCGCAGATCAAGGACGCCTTGAAGGACGGCAAAGTGGAGATCCATGCGGGCGCGCCGCTGTCCCTGCGCGACGTGGCCCACGCGCGGTCGGTGATCTCGGACTTCTACACGCAGCAGGGTTTCCGGAGCGCCACGATCGACTACCGGATCGACGACATTTCGAAGACGGAGAAGAAGGTCGTCTTCCTGATCGATGAAGGCGACAAGGTCAAGATCGAGTCGATCCAGTTCACGGGGAATACCGACGTGTCGGCGCAGGCCCTGCGCAACGCCATGACCAAGACGAAGGTGGCGGTGTGGTGGCGGCTCCTCTCGGAGAACACCGTCTACAGCCAGGCCAACTACGAGGCCGACGTCGAGAGCATCAAGGGCCTGTATCAGTCGAAGGGCTACAAGGACGTCGTCGTCAAGGATCCGATCCTCGACGTCTACGTGACCAACCCGAAGGCCAAACCCGAGAAGATCAAGCGGCGCGTCCGCATCACGATTCCGATCGTGCAGGGTGAAAAGTTCTACACGAACACGATCTCGATCACCCGCGTGCTCCAGAGCGGCCAGCCGGCGGACCCGCCCGACGCGACGGTCTTCCCGTCGCGGGTCCTCCTGAAGAACTTCAAGGAGCTGCCGCCGGGCTCCGTCCTCAATCGCGACAAGCTCGTCGAGGGGCTCGCCACGATCGAGTCGATGTACAAGACCCGGGGCTACATCTACTGGTTTGCCGACCCGAGCTACAAGGAGGTCGACAAGAACCGCGTCGACGTCGACCTGCGGATGTTCGAAGGGGAGAAGTTCTACCTCGGCCGCCTGGAGGTGCAGGGCAACACCCAGACGCGCGACAAGGTCATCCGCCGCGAGTTCGGCCTCGACGAAGGCGACGTCATGGACATGGAGGCCGTCAAGAAGAGCATCCAGAAGATCTCGCAGCTCGGGTACTTCAAGCTCGGCGAGGAGCCGCAGTTTTCCGTGCGCGGCGAGGAAAAGAAGGTCGACGTCGTCCTGAAGGGGCAGGAGACCAGCCGCAACGAGATCCAGTTCGGCGCGGGCTACTCGGGCTACGACGGCTTCTTCGGCCAGTTCTCGTTCCAGACGCGCAACTTCATGGGCCGCGGCGAGATCCTGGGCTTGTCGGCGCAGGTCGGCAAGGTCTCGAAGTTCTTCGACCTCTCGTACACGGTGCCCTGGTTCATGGACAAGAACCAGTCGGTCGGCGCGTCGATCTTCAGCCGGAACGTCATTTACTCGTCGGTCCAGGAGACGCGCAAGGGCGGCACGCTCTTCTACGGCAAGGGCATCGGCCTCTTCGACTCGGTGTCCGCGTTGTACGCGTACGAGAACATCAACGCCGACTACCCGATCGCCTCCGCTCCCGTTCCTCCGGGCCAGCCCGCGCCCCCGCAGAAACTCGTCGACACGAAGGGCACGACGTCGTCGCTGACGCCCGCGTACCGGTACGACAGCCGCAACGACCCCATGAACCCGACGAAGGGCTTCCGCCTGACGGCGGCGGTCCAGATCGCCCCCGACGCGTTCGGCGGGACGAACTCGTTCATCAAGCCGACGATCGGGTCGACGATCTACATTCCCGTGCCCGTGCCGCGCAACGCCGTCCTCGCCTTGAACGGCGAGTTCGGATACCTGTTTCAGATCGGCAGCACGCCGCTGCCGATCTTCGAGCGCTTCCAGCTCGGCGGCGAGCAGAGCATGCGCGGCTACTCCCAGGGCGCCATCGTGCCGCTGCACCCGAACACCAACGTCGTCTTCACGGACGACCAGGGCCGCATCCTCGGCGGCAACAAGTTCTTCGTGGTCAACGTCGAGTACCAGTTCCTGAACATCGGTCCCGCGACGCTGCTCGCGTTCTACGACTTCGGCAACAACTACTACGACACGCAGTCGATCTCGCTGACGAACGTGCGCATGGCCTTCGGCGCGGAGCTGCGCGTCTTCCTCCCGATCTTCCAGGCGCCCCTGCGTTTCATCTATGCCATCAACCCCAACCCCATCCAGCCGCTCGACCAGTACGGGTTCCCGGCGCCGAACCTCCAGGAGAAAAGGTCGGGGTTCACCTTCTCGATCGGCCGGACGTTCTGAGGCGCGCCTCGACGGCGCGCCGAGAGGAGGGAACGTCGGCTGGGGGGAGGCCTTCCGAAATACCCGGGAGACGGCGCGGAAAGGGCGGAATGGGGCCATTTTTCGCCCTGTTGTCTGGACCGCGGTTTTTGCTACACTTTCGCGCTTTCGCGGAGAAGGAGTTGGAATGAAACGCTTTGTCTTGACGGTGGCGGCCGCCCTGATCGCGGCCATCGCCAGCGCCCAGGGAGCGCCGGCTGCGGCTGCCGCCCCGGCACCGTCCCCGGCCGGCCCCCTGAAGATCGGTGTCATCAACGTCGAGCGGCTCGTGCAGGAGTCGGCGCTCGGCAAGGAAGCCTTCAATCGGGTCAAGAAGCTCAACGACTCGAAGAAGGAGGAAGGCGAGAAGCTGCAGAAGGAGCTCCGCGACATGGAGCAGAAGCTCGCCGATCAGGGCTCGTCGATGGCTGACGACAAGCGCGAAACGCTCCAGAAGAGCTACCAGGAGAAGGCGATCGCGTTCAAGCGTTTCCAGGACGACGCCAACCGCGACCTCGAGGCCGCCCAGAAGAAGGAGCTCTCCGAGCTCGAACGGCGGGTCTTCCCGGTGATCAACCAGGTCGGCAAGGAGAAGGGCTACACGCTCGTCTTCAACAAGTTCCAGTCGGGCCTCGTCTACGCCGACGACACGGTGGACATCACCGACGAGGTCCTGAAGATCTTCAACACGACCGTGGCGGTTCCGGCACCCAAGGCCGCCGAAACCAAGCCGGCCGCGGCCGCTCCGGCCAGGGCGCCGGCGACGGCCCCGACGAAGAAGCCGTCGTAAGCGTCGGCGCCGGGAATCGAGACGCCGTGGCCCGGTCGCGAGTCCAGAGCAAGAGCGCTGGCACGCGCGGCCGTTCCGGGAGCCACGGCGCCGGGTGGACGCTCGACGAGGTCGCGTCCGCGGTCGGCGGGCGCGTGGCGCGGGGCACCGGCGCCCGATTCTCGAGTGTCGCGCCCCTCGAGACGGCCGGCCCCGCGGACCTCTCGTGGGTCGCCGACGAGAGGCACGTGCGCGACGCCGAGAAGAGCCGCGCGGGCGCGTTGCTCGTCGCGTCCGAGGCTCTCTCGGCCGGGAAGCCGTGTGTCGTGGTCGAGCGGCCGCCCCTGGCGCTGGCGCTGTGCCTCGAAGTTTTCCATCCGGCCCCGCGCCGCAAGCCGGGCGTCGCGCGGGGGGCCTGGGTGCATCGGTCCGCCCGGCTGGACAAGGGAGTCACGGTCGCGCCCGGCGCGACGGTTTGTGCCGGAGCGCGAGTCGGCGCGCGGACGATCCTGTCGGCCGGGAGCTACGTCGGGGAAAACGCCTCGGTCGGGGAGGACTGCGTCCTCGGGCCGACCGCGACGCTGGCGGACGGCTGCCGGATCGGCGACCGGTGCATCCTTCACGCCGGCGCGGTCGTCGGCTCGGATGGCTTCGGCTACGTCTGGGACGGCGCGCGCCACCGCAAGATTCCGCAGGTGGGCATCGTGCGCATCGAAGACGACGTGGAGGTCGGCGCCAACGCCGCGATCGACCGTGCGACACTCGGCGAGACGGTGATCGGCCGTGGGACCAAGATCGACAACCTGGTGCAGATCGGCCACAACGTGGTCGTCGGGGAGCACGCGCTGCTGTGCGGTCAGGCGGGCGTGGGCGGCTCTTCGCGGCTGGGCCGCGGCGTGACGCTCGCCGGCCAGGTCGGCGTCTCGGACCACGTCACGATCGGCGACGGCGCGGTCCTGACCGGCCAGGCCGGGATCGCGCGGCGCGGGCGGGTCGAGGCGGGCGCCGTCGTCTCCGGAATGCCGGCCCTGCCGCACCGGGAATTCCTCAAGCGCGCGGCCCTGCTGGGCCGGTTGGATGCCGTCCTCGAGCGCCTTTCGGCCCTCGAGGCCGCCGTGGCCAAGTCGAGGAAGGGAGGCTGACCGTGGAGCTCGGGATCGCGGACATTCTGAAGACCCTGCCGCATCGGTACCCGTTCCTGCTGGTGGATCGCATCCTCGAGCTCGAGCCGGGCAAACGGGTGGTGGGGATCAAGAACGTGACGTTCAACGAGGAGTTCTTCCAGGGCCACTTTCCGGGAAACCCGGTGATGCCCGGGGTCCTCGTGCTCGAGGCGATGGCGCAGGTGGCCGGCGTGGGCCTCCTCGGGGTGACGCCGGACAAGGAGAAGAAGCTGCTGTATCTGTCGGGCGTCGACCGCTGCCGCTTCCGGCGGCCGGTCGTGCCCGGAGACCAGCTGCGGATCGAGGCCGAGATCGTGTCGCTCAAGATGCGCGTCTGCAAGTGCCAGGCGCGGGCGATGGTGGACGGCAACCTTTGCGCCGAGGCCGAGCTGCTCTCGGTGCTGGTGGACCGTCCATGAGCAGCGTGACGATCCACCCGTCGGCGGTCGTCGCCGCGACGGCGGAGCTCGGGCAGGGGGTCACGGTCGGGGCCTACGCGGTCGTCGGCGAGGGCGTCATCCTCGGCGACGGCACGACCGTCGGCAATCACGCCACCGTCGAGGGGCCGTCGGTGTTCGGCGAGGACAACCGCATCTTCCCGCACGCGGCCCTGGGCTTCGAGCCGCAGGACCTGAAGTACCGCGGGGAGCCGACCCGCCTCGTCGTCGGGAAACGCAACGTCTTCCGGGAGTTTTCGACCGTGCAGCGCGGCACGGCCACGGGCGGCGGCGAGACCGTCGTCGGCGACGACAACTACTTCATGAACTACACGCACGTCGCCCACGACAACCGCATCGGCTCGAACGTCGTGATGGCCAACTGTTCCGTCCTCGCGGGCCACGTCCAGGTCGGCAACCACGCCAAGATCGGGGCGTTCAATGCGGTGCACCAGTTCTGCCGCATCGGCGCTCATGCGTTCATGGGGGCCTACAGCGCGTGCCGCCAGGACGTGCTCCCGTTCTGCCGAACCGAGGGGATGGAAGATCCGAAGACGTTCGGCATCAACACGATCGGGTTGAAGCGCACGGGTTTCTCCGACGAGCGCGTCGAGGCCCTGCAGAAGGCGTATCGAATTCTGCGGCAGTCGAAGCTCAACACGAGCCAGGCCCTCGAGCGCATCGTCGAAGAGCTCGCCGGCCAGCCCGACGTGGAGGAGCTCGTCCAGTTCATCCGGACCAGCGAGCGGGGTTTCATCAAGTGACGGGGCGGCTCCGATGAGCGCCGCCCCTCCCGTCCGGCTCGCGGTGGTCGGCGTCGGCCACCTCGGGCGCCAGCACGCCCGCGTGGCGGCGCGCCTGCCCGAGATCGCGCTCGTCGGCGTCCACGACCATCACGCCGGCCGCGCGGGAGAGGTGGCCTCGGCGGAGGGGTCGGCGGTGCTCTCGACGCTCGACGAGGTCGCGTCGCGCGCGGAGGCGGTCGTCATCGCGACGCCCACGGCGAGCCATCGGACCCTCGCCGGTTACTTTCTCGAAAGGGGCCTCGACGTGCTCGTCGAGAAGCCGATGACGGCGTCGCTCGCCGATGCCGAGGCGCTCGTCGCCCTCGCGCGGGAACAGCGGCGGATCCTCGAGGTGGGCCACGTCGAGCGGTACAACCCGGCGGTCGACGCCGTCGTCGGGCGCGTGTCCGCACCCCTCTTCATCGAGGGGCATCGGCTGGCCGCGCCCACCGAGCGCAGCCTCGACATCGACGTCGTGCTCGATCTGATGATCCACGACCTCCAGATCGTGGCGGCTCTGGTCGGGCGCCCGGTGCGCGAAGTGCGGGCGGCCGGGATGCCGGTGCTGACCGACCGCGTCGACATCGCCAACGCGCGCCTCGAGTTCGAGGGCGGGTGCGTGGCCAACCTGACGGCCTCGCGCGTCTCGACCGAACCCATGCGAAAGCTCCGGGTCTTCGCGCCGCCGCTGTACTGCTCGATCGACACGCAGGCGCGCTCGGTCGTGGCGCACCGGCTGGTGCGCGGGGGCGGCCGTCCGTCGGTGGTCCCCGAGGCGATCCCGGTCGAGGGCGCGGACCCGCTCTCGCGCGAGCTCTCGGACTTTGCCGGAGCGGTCCGCGAACGCCGTGACCCCGTCGTGACGGGGGAGATCGGGCGGGACGCCCTGGCGCTCGCGGAGCGGGTGGTGGCCGCGATCGAGGAGCATCGCCGAAACGCCGGAGGGACGCGTTGAGCGCCCGGGCCCGGATCGGGCTGATCGGCGGCAGCGGCGTCTACGATCTCGCCGCGATCGAGGGCCTTCGGGAAGAGCGCCTCGACACGCCGTTCGGAAAGCCCTCGGACAGCTACTTCACCGGGACTCTCGGCGGGGTGCCCGTCGCGTTTCTGTCGCGCCACGCGCGCGGCCACCGCTTCTCGCCGACGGAGATCAACTACCGGGCCAACGTCTGCGGCTTCAAGATGCTCGGCTGCGACGCGCTGCTCTCGGCCTCCGCGTGCGGGAGTCTCCGGGAGGAGTACCCGCCGCGCCATGCCGTCGTCCCGGACCAGTTCATCGACCGGACGCGGCACCGGGAGGACACGTTTTTCGGCGGGGGCATCGTGGCGCACGCCGGCTTCGCCGACCCCGTGTGCCCGGTGCTGGCCAGAGAGCTCGAGGGCGCGGGACGCGAGGCGGGCCTGACGGTCCACCGCGGCGGGATCTACGTCTGCATGGAAGGGCCGCAGTTCTCGACGCGCGCCGAGTCGAACCTGTACCGCGCCTGGGGCGCGGACGTGATCGGCATGACGAACGTGACGGAGGCGCGCCTGGCCCGCGAGGCCGAGCTCTGTTACGCGAGCCTCGCCCTGGTGACCGACTACGACTGCTGGCGCGAGTACACGGAGGACGTCTCGGTCGAAACGATCATCGCGATTCTCGGCGAAAACGCGGCGGCGGCGCGCAAGACGCTCGCCGGCGCGGTCGCCCGCGTTCGGCCGTCGCGCGAGTGCGGCTGCCGGGACGCGATGCGTTTTGCCATCATCACCGACCGGACCGCGATCCCGGAGTCGGCGCGCGAACGGCTGAGGCCTGTGGCGGGGAGGTATCTGTGAAGGACGGGCGGATCGTGGTGACCGGGTCGGTGGCCTTCGACTACCTGATGACGTTTCCGGGCCGCTTCACCGAGCACCTGATCCCGGACCGGATGTCCCGGCTCTCCGTGTCTTTTCTCGTGGACGAGATGCGGCGGGTCCCGGGCGGCTGCGGGCCCAACATCGCCTGGGGGCTCGCGCTCCTCGGCGAGCGGCCGGCGCTCCTCGCGACCGCGGGCGCCGACGCGGCGGAGTACCGCCAGCGTCTGGACGCCGC
>DATJXB010000042.1:0-2627 GCA_035500755.1 Thermoanaerobaculia bacterium
CTCTCCTGCTCGACGTGAAACAGGCGGCGAACGGCGGGGAGGATCGCCGAGGACCGAACGGCTTCCGAGGGGTCGTCCGGGACGACCGGCGCGAGCAGCGTCGGATAGGCTCGCCAGGCTTCGGGGAGGCCGGCGTAGATGGCGCGCATCCGGGCGAGCTTCGCGTCGCTCCACTCCGTGCGGGAGGGTCCCACCCACTCTTCGAGAAACAGAATCGCGTCGGGGGTCATGGCGCGCTCGACCTCCGCCAGGAGCCTCTCGATCCACCGGACGTGGTGCAGCGACGCATGGAAGAACACGGCGTCGTAGCGGTTGCGCGGCAGGTGGAGCGTGTTGAGATTCCCGGCGGTGTACGAGATTCCGGTGAGCCCCTCCGCTCTCGCCCTCGACCGGGCGATCTCCAGCGAGACCTCGGAGGAGTCGACGCCTTCGATTTCCTCGCACAGATCGATCCGTCGGACCGCGCGCTCGAGGTTTCCGAGTCCGCTTCCGAGCGAGAGTCCCCGCCGAAAACGGCGGCCGATGTACCACTGGAAAGCGACCAGGGGCCAGGCGAGCGGCTGTCCGCTGACCCGCCGGTTGATGGCTTCCCGGCATCGGGAATCGGCCTGCCAGGAATTCGGGTCTTCGTTGACGTGGTGGTGCTCGTCCCAGAACGTCGTCGCTTCGGCATCCGGCGCGATTTCGCCGCCGGGAGCGCCGTGGCCGGACCGTCTGACCATGCCGGACGACATCCTAAGTCGAGGCGCCGCCCGCGGATTCGCCCGAAACTGCCTTCTCCGGCCCCACCGGTCGCGCTACGCTGCGTCCCATGAAAAAGCCCGCGCCGCCGCAACCTGCCTCGACGCTGATCGACGCGAAGATCGTGGAGCTCGGCGACTGGCGCGGCGAGACGCTCGCAAACGTGCGCGCGCTCATCCACGCGGCCGACCCCGAGATCGTCGAAGAGGTGAAGTGGATGGGGACTCCCTGCTTCTCCCACGGCGGCCTCGTCTGCACGGGCGAGACCTACAAGAGCGTCGTCAAGCTCACGTTCGCCAGGGGCGCCTCGCTGGCGGACCCGAAGCGTCTCTTCAACTCGAGTCTCGACGGGAACGTCCGGCGCGCGATCGACATCCGAGAGGGCGAGAAGATCGACGCGGCGGCCCTGAAGAACCTCATCCGCGCCGCGGTCGCGTTCAACCTCGAGAGCCGGAGCGCGTCGAGGCGGGGGAAGACGACCCGAAAGAAAGCCCGCTGAACGTCGCGCCGGCGCGGTCCGGAAAACGCCGCGGTCAGCTCACCAGACCGGGCCGCCCATGTAGACGCCGCCTCCCCAGCCCGGTCCCCAGCAGCACGGACCGCCCCAGCCGGGATAGCCGTAGCTGACGCCGACGTAGGTCGTCGATTCGCAGCCGACCGACGCCGTGGCGAGGGCGACGAGGACGACCAGCACGAGAACGCGAATCAGATTCCGCCTGCGGTTGTTCATGGGCGATTTTCCTCGAGCTCTAGAAAGGATATTTCTGGAGGGCGACGACGCCGCCGGTCGGGTCGGCGACGACGGCAAAGCTCCCTTTGCGAATGTCGGGATGCGGCGCGAGGAGAACGCGTCCGCCGAGACCGGGAACGCGCGCCGAAAGCGCCGCGGGGTCGGTCACGAAGACGTAGGGCAGCCAGTTCGGCGGCACATCCTGCTTCGCCTCCGGGAGACGGAAGACCCCCGCGCGCGCGTTGCCGTGCTTCAAGAGGGCGTAGCTCGCGCCGGATTCGCTCTTGGACACGTTCAGCTCGAAGGGGACGAGACCGTCGTAGAAGGCGAGCGTGGCGTCCAGGTCGTGCGTCAGGTACTCGTTCCAGAAAAACGTTCCCTCGACGGGCTTCGGGGTGTCCGGCGGAATCCCCGAGGCGAGATGGACGAGGCCGAAGGGCGCTCCCTGCGGGTCGCGGAGAACGGCGGCCCGGCCGTGCGCGTCGATGTCGATCGGGCCGGCGAGGACTCCGGCCCCGGCGGCCTTCGCCTTCGCGACCGAGCCGTCCACGTCGTCGACGGCCATGTACGAGAGCCAGTGCGCGGCGGTCTTTCCCGGACTGTCCGGCCGGGGCGCGTGGATGCCGCCGATCGGCGTCTTCCCGAGACGCGCGACGCTGTAGGGCCGGCCGAGCACGGTCGTGTCCACGTACTCCCATCCGAGAAGCGCGGCGTAGAACTTCTTGCAGGCGGCGACGTCGTCGGTGGTCAGATCGTGCCAGACGAACTTACCGACGTCGGCCGCGGCGAGCGCTCCCGTCCGGGCCGTGTTGCCGGTGGTGCATCCGAAGGGCACGGCCGCCACCGCGGCGAGGACCGAGACGGCGGCGAGAAAGAGGCGAGGCGACGAACGCGGGTTCGAGGGCTTCATGCGTGAAGCATACCGTTCCCCGCAACGCCGCGGCGCCTTCTCAGTCACACGGCAAGGCCGACGTGTCCTGAATCGGCTGGAACGCCGTGCCCTGGGGATTCACATAGGTCTTCACGGTTCCGGGGTTCAGGCTGTCGGTCACCTGAATCGTGACCTCGACGTTCGTCAGGCCGCTCCCGAAGACCCAGCGATGGCCGCCGAGGGCGCAGCCGTCGAGCACTTTGACGACGGTTTCGACGTTCGACG
>DATJXB010000043.1:0-2329 GCA_035500755.1 Thermoanaerobaculia bacterium
AACGTGCGCTCGAGCGCGAGGTAGTCGGGAACCTCGTCCCGCGGCGGCATCCGGGTCACTCCACCTTCCGGCATCGCGCCCTCCGTCGGAGGTCATCCTAACGCCCGCCCCGACGAAAAATCCGAGGAGGTACCCGCGCCAGGCGCGGGATCTCGTCGCGCCCGTTGTCGCGCCCGCGCGGGCGGCCGGCGACCCCTGACGCCAGGCGGACATAGACTCGCGGGCGTCCCAGGAGTGCCGATGGACCAGCCCGGCGGCGGCGGGATTCGGATCGACCACGACGAGGCGGCCCACCGCTTCGAAGCGCGCTTTCCCGACGGGACCGCCCTGCTCGCGTACCACTACGACCGCGCCGGACGCCTGAGCCTCGACCACACGGAGGTTCCCGAGGCGCACCAGCATCGAGGCATCGCGACGCGGCTGGCGAAGGCGGCGCTCGATTTCGCCGATGCCCGCGGCCTGAAGGTGGTGCCGCTCTGCCCGTTCGTCGTCGCTTACCTCGCAGACCACCCGGAGCTCGAGCGGCTGGTCGACCGCGGCCCGAGGCGTTAGAAGAGAGAGCTCGCCAGGACCCGGCCGTATTCGCGGCCCCAGCCGTCGCGGATCCGCTCGACCACGCGTTCGGAAACCCCGGGGTCCACACCCGGGCCGACGAGCCGAATCGACGCGCCAAGCGGCTTGGCGGGCCCCACGTCGGCCGCTCCGAACGGCGCGACGCGCGACGCCCGGACGGCCTCGACGATGACCCGCGAACCCTCGACGGACGTGTCGATGCGCACCGTGCCGTACCGATCCCAACGCGACGCGGCCTGGCCCAGAAGCGTGTCTCCCCCGCCGAATCCGTCGAACGTCGCCCGATGCACCGGCCACACGAGAAGCGCATCGCGCGCGCCGAGTGCGCCCGAGATCGCGAGCGCGCCCACGGCGAGGCCGGCCGCCAGGCGTCGGCGCGGCTGTCGGATCGCGGACAGCAGCCACATCACGCCGGCCGCGGCAGCAAGCGCCGTCGTCGTCGAGAGATACGCGGAGCGGTATGTGTTGGGGGTGCCGGATCGGCCCCAGGCCATCGACGCCAGCAGCGCGCACGCCGCGCTCGCGAGCAGGTACGCGGACAGCTCGTCCCGCGGATGCAGAATCGCGCGCAGGAGCGCGGCGGCAAGAGCCGCCCCGACGATCCAGCCGAGCCGGGAGCGCCCGGGAAGGTCGTGGCGCGCGTTCCCGTCCGGCGTCCACCAGGGACCGGTGACGGCGGCCTCGGCCGTCTGGACCCGCCACCACGCGCGCGAGACGGGCGTGAAGCCCAGCGTGCGGCTGTTGTCCGCCGTCCTCGAGAAATACCGGCCGAACGGATCGTCGCGAACGAGCGGAAACACGACCAGCAGGAACCCGCCCAGAAACGCGCCGCCGAGGTACGCGCGTCTCGAGAACTTCGCGGTCGCGGACGGCCAGGTCGCCCAGAGGCCCAGCGCCGCCGCGCCGATCCAGGATGCCAGGTAGACGTGCGCCCCGAGACCCGCGATCGATCCGGAGATGACGGCCAGAGACACGCGCTCTCGGCGACGCGCCTCGAGCATCGCCAGCGCCGCGAGATCCAGGATCGGTGCGAGAACGACGGCATTCCAGCCCCACTGCGACACGATGAGGTTCCACCGCATCCCGGCGAGCGCCAGGATCGTGAGCATGCCGCCGCCCCGCGGCAGGAAGGCGCGGCCGAGAAGCGCGGCCGTGAACAACGAAAGGATGCCGCCGAGAACCGACGGCGCGCGGACTCCCTCGATGGTGGTGCCGAAGGTCCTCAGCGAGAGCCGGAACGTCTCGAGGTACAGGGTCCCGACGCTGCCGCCCCAGCGTCCCTCGCGAAAGGGAACCGGATGCGTCCAGGGCGGGACGTCGGCGAGGGCGCCGCGGAGAGCGGCCGCGGGACGGACCTCGGAGAGCTCGTCGAAGTAGAGCGGCGCGAGCGTGCCGGCGCCGTAGATCCGAAGCAGAACGCCGATCGCGAGGATCGCGGCGCCCAGAAGGAAGACACTCGAGCGGTCGAGCGGGAGCGGCACGGCGTTGCGGCTTCCCCAACGCGACCGCGCCGCGCCGAAGCCGAGAGAGGCCGCGAGGACGCCGGCCGATCCGGCCGCCGCGGCGACGACGAGGAGCAGGGTCAGCCGCGCGGGCAGCCAGGACGGCTCCGGGTCGAGCAGCAGATCGAGCCGTATCCGGTCGATCGCCTCGACCGCGGCGACGAAGGCCGCCAGGAGGCCCAGGAAAAGAGCGGCTCGCTCGCCGCGCGAGGCTTCCACGACGGCTCGACCGATCGTCGTCGGCGCGCCGCGAG
>DATJXB010000044.1:0-11335 GCA_035500755.1 Thermoanaerobaculia bacterium
TCTGGGGATCGACCTACCTCGCGATTCGGTTCGGCGTGGAGACGATTCCGCCCTTCGTGCTGGCCGGCTGCCGCCACCTGACCGCCGGGCTCATCCTCTACGCCTGGATGCGCCGCCGCGGCGCTCCGCGGCCGGCCGGCAAGCACTGGCGCTCCGCGGCCGTCATCGGCGGGCTGCTTCTGCTCGGGGGCAACGGTCTCGTGACGTGGGCGGAGCAGCGCGTTCCCTCCGGGCTCGCCGCGCTCATCGTCGCGTCCGTGCCGATCTGGATGACCGTGCTCGACGCCGCGCAGCGCCGCGAGCGGCCGCACGGCGTCGTCGTGCTCGGCCTCGCCCTCGGCCTCGCCGGCATCGCGTTCCTCGTCGCGCCCGGCCAGTTTGCCGGAGGGACGCCCATCGACGCCCTCGGCGCCGCGGCGCTGCTGACGGCGTCGCTGCTCTGGGCGACCGGATCGCTCTATTCGCGCCGCGCGGCACTGCCGTCCTCGACGCTCCTCGCGACTGCCATGGAGATGATCGCCGGCGGCGTCCTCCTGATGGCCGCGGCGACGGTGACGGGGGAGTGGAGTGTGCTGTCCCCCGCGGCCGTCTCGACGCGGTCGCTGCTGTCGCTCGGCTACCTGATCGTCGCCGGCTCGCTGGTCGGATTCTCGGCGTACATCTTCCTGCTCGGCGCGACGACGCCCGCTCGGGTCTCGACGTACGCCTACGTGAACCCGGTCGTCGCGGTGTTGCTCGGGTGGCTGCTCGCCGGAGAGGCGGTGACGGCGCGCATGCTGTTGGCGACCGGAATCATCGTCGTTTCGGTCGCCCTCATCATCAAGCACGGGGCGCGGCGGACCGCGGCACCGGCGGAGGAGAACATCGTGCCGATGCGAGCCCAGGGAGGCCACCGATGACGAAGCAAAGCGAGATCGCTCTGCTGACCCGCCTGCTCGACGAGTCCTACGAGCGCAAGGCCTGGCAGGGGCCGAACCTGAGGGGGTCGCTGCGCGGCGTTTCGGCGGCGCAGGCGGCCTGGCGGCCGCGGCCGGGCCGGCACAACATCTGGGAGCTCGTCCTCCACGCGGCGTACTGGAAGTACGCGGCCTGGCGGATGCTCGCCGGCGAGAAGCGCGGCGCGTTTCCGGAGAAGGGCAGCAACTGGTTCGTCCGGCCGGTCTCGCCGACCGAGCGCGCGTGGCGCGCGGATCTCGCGCTCCTCGACGCGGAACACCGGCGGCTCCGGGCGGCCGTCACGGGCCTGTCCCGCGCGTCGCTGTCGTCGAAGCCCCGGGGGAGCAAGTACCGGACCGACACGCTCGTCTACGGGGTCGCGTCGCACGACGTGTACCACACGGGCCAGATCCAGGCGCTGAAGCGCCTCTGGAAGGACCGGCGGAACTCGCGATAGCCTTGCGCGCGATGGCGCGCGTGGTGGACCTCTCCCACCCGATCGAGCACGGGATGATCACGCTGCCCGGTCTTCCGGGCCCGGTGATCTCGGACTTCCTCGGCCGCGAGGCCTCGCGCGGGCACTACGCCGGCGGGACGACCTTTCACATCGCCCGCGTGCGCATGGTGGCGAACACCGGAACCTACGTCGACGCGCCGTTCCATCGCTACGCCGAAGGAAAGGACGTCGGGTCGCTGCCGCTCGAGTCGCTCGCGGACCTCGACGGCGTCGTCGTGGACGCGCCGAGCGGCGGACGCGCGGTGGACGCCGACCGGTTCGAAGGACGCTCGCTCCGCGGCAAAGCCGTCCTCGTGCGCACCGGCTGGGACGCCCACTGGCGGACGCCACGCTACGCCGACGGACACCCGTTTCTGACGCGCGCGGCCGCGGAGTCTCTCGCCGGCGCGGGCCCCGCGCTCGTCGGCATCGATTCTTTCAACGTGGACGACGCCTCGGACGGCGTGCGTCCGGCGCACACGCTGCTGCTCGCCGCCGGAATTCCGATCGTCGAGCACCTGCGCGGCCTGAAGGCGCTGCCGGAGACCGGGTTCCGCTTCCATGCGGTGCCGGCGCCGTTCCGGGGGATGGGCAGCTTCCCGGTCCGGGCCTACGCCGTCGTCGCGTAAGCGGCGAAACCCGGAGCGTCCGGATCCGTAGACCCCGGGGGAGGATCCCGTGAAAACACGCCTTGCCGCCGCGGTGCTCGGCGCCGCGCTCGCGGTCCTGACTCTGACTGCGGCCGACGCGGCGCCGAAGACCGTCAACCAGCTCACTCAGGAGGCCCGCGAGGCCTACGACCGCGGCGACAAAGCGCTCTTCCTCAAGAACTCCGAGGCCGCGGCGCGCCTGCGGCCCGGGAACGTGGTCATCCTCTACAACCTGGCGTGCGGGCAGGCGCTCAACGGGCAGACCGAAGCGGCGCTGGCGACGCTCTCCGACATCGCCGCCCATCGCGTCGCCATGAATCTCGATGCCGACACCGACTTCGACTCGATCCGCGCGACGGAGGGCTACAAGCGCGTCGTCGCCGCCATGAACGCCCTGCGGAAGGAGCGCGTCCGCGGCGGGGCGACCGTCGCCTTCACGATTCCCGAAAAGGCCGTCGTGCCCGAAGGGGTGGCTTACGACCCGGCGACGAAATCCTTCTTCGTGGCGAGCGTGAACCAGGGGCGCATCTTCCGCGTCGGCCCGGACGGCAAAGCGGCGCCGTGGACGGGCGCCGGAACGGGGCTGAAGAGTCCTCTCGGCATCGCGGTGGACCCGAAGCGCCGCGCGCTCTGGGTGGTCAGCGAGTCGATCCCGAACATGAACGGCGGGCGCGAAGGCGATCCGCCCGACAGCACGCTGTTCGAGTTCGACCTCGATTCAGGAACGCTCCGGCGCAGGGTCTCGCCACCCGCCGCGCCGAAGGCGCCGCATTTCGACGACTTGACGGTCGCCTCGGACGGACGCGTTTACGTCAACGACGGATTCAATCCGCGGATCTACACGCTCGCTCCCGGCGCGTCCGAGCTCGCCGTGTGGATCGAGGGCGGCGGCATCGACTCCGGGACGCAGGGTCTCGCCTTGACGCCGGACGGCCGCGCGCTCTATGCGTCGGACTACCGGGGCCTCTACCGCATCGACGTCGCCTCGAAGCGCGTGACGCCGCTGCCCGTGCCGCCGGATCTCGCGTTGAACGGCATCGACGGGCTCGTGTCTTTCGACGGGAGCCTGGTCGCGATCCAGAACGGCATCGCGCCGCACCGGGTCAGCCGGCTCGACCTCACGCCGGACGGCGCCGGCGTCGCGCGGGCGCGGATCCTCGAAATGAACAACCCGGCCTTCGACGAACCGACGCTCGGCACCGTGGTGGACGGCGCGCTCTACTTCACGGCGAACAACCAGGGACACCTGTTCGAGGACCCGAAGAAGCCGCCGACGCCCGCCGACCTCCGGGACGTCGTGATCCTCCGTCTGCCGCTGAAGTAAACGGCTGACGCCGACCGGCGCTGCGAATGCCGTATCATCCGAGGCGGATGCCGCGGCTCCTCCGTTTCCTCGTCGTCTTCCTGGTCGTCGCCGCGGTCCTCTCCGCCCGATCCAGCCACGGCGCGTCCGCTCCCGAAGCGGCCCGGGCAGACCCGAAGGGCTCGTCGGCACCGACGATGAACCTCGTGCCGATCGCCTCCGGCCTTCCGGACATCACGTCGATCACCAACGCCGGCGACCGTCGCCTCTTCATCACGTTGCAGCGCGGCCAGGTCGTGATCTGGGACGGGACGCAGATCCTGCCCACGCCCTTCCTCGACGTGTCGGCGCAGATCATCTGCTGCGGCGAGCAGGGGTTGCTCTCGGTGGCGTTTCACCCGAACTACGCCGTGAACGGCTTCTTCTTCATCAACTACACCAACCTGACCGGCCAGACCGTCGTCGCCCGCTACCGCGTCTCGTCGAGCGACCGGAACGTCGCCGACCCGTTCAGCGCGGCGAACCTTCTGACGATCGACCAGCCCTTCACGAACCACAACGGCGGGCAGCTTCAGTTCGGCCCGGACGGGGATCTCTACATCGGCATGGGCGACGGCGGTTCGGCCAACGACCCGTTGTGCAACGCCCAGTCGACGACGTCGCTCCTCGGCAAGTTGCTCCGGATCGACGTGAACCAGAACGTCCTCCAGCCGCCGTTCTACGGCATCCCGCTCGACAACCCGTACGTCCGAACGACGGGCCCGGCAGAGGCGTGGGCCTACGGCCTGCGGAATCCGTGGCGCTTCTCGTTCGACCGGAGGACGGGCGACCTCTACATCGGGGACGTCGGGCAGGACGCCCGAGAGGAGGTCGACTTCCAGCCGGCGACGAGCCATGGCGGCGAGAACTATGGCTGGAAGGTCATGGAAGGCTCGCTCTGCGGCGCCGGCGGCACGTCCGGCTGCACGGACCCCTTGCCCCCGTGCGGCGATCCCTTCTACACGCTGCCGATCCTCGAGTACTCGCACGAGAACGGCAACTGCGCGATCGTCGGCGGATACCTGTATCGCGGAACGGCCCTTCCCGACCTCCAGGGCTCTTACGTGTACGCCGACTACTGCTCCGGCAACATCTGGGCGGCGACCCTCGTCTCGGGGACCTGGACCACGGCGCTCCTGCCGATCGCGATGGGGTCGATCACGACCTTCGGCGAAGACGTCGCCGGCGAGCTCTACGTCGGCACGCCCGGGACGCTCTACCAGATCCAGCCGCCGCCGCCCCTGCCGCCGACGATCGCCTCGATCACGCCGGCCTCGGGCACGACGCGCGGCGGCGACCGCGTGGCGATCACGGGCACGAACTTCACCGGCCAGACCGCCGTCGCCTTCGGCCTCGCCGTCTCCACCGACGTGACGGTGCAGAGCTCGACGCTTCTGATCGCGCTCTCGCCGCCCCATCCGGCGGGCCTCGTGGACGTGTCCGTCGCGAACCCCGGTTCGCCGCCGGCCGTGCGGCAGGGAGCGTATGGCTACCTCGAGGTTCCGAGGCTGTCCCGTCCGGACATCCCGCCGCGCGTCGTCACGCGGCCCTGACCGATCGCCCTCAGGCGCTCTCGCGCCGGCCCCACGCCAGAAACGCTGCCGCCGACAGCGCCGTCAGCAACACGCCGTAGGCCGCGGCGACGCCGATCTCCTGGATGCGAAGCGACGAGAGGATCTCGATCGAGATCGGCCGCGTGTCGTAGGTGTAGAGCACGATCGAGACGACGAAGTCGCCGAGAGCCGCGAGAAACGCGAGGCTCGCGCCGGCCGTCAGGGCGGGCCGGATTTGCGGCAGGACGACCCGCCGGAGGCGCCGCGCGCGCGAGGCGCCGAGCGAGGCGGCCGCCTCCTCGAGCGCCGGGTCCATCTGCCGCAGCCCGGCGAACGCGGCGCGCCCGGTCAGCGGGAGGCTCCGCACGAGGTAGCCGAGCGGCAGGATCGCCGCGGTGCCGACGAGGACGAACCGGCCCGCCCACGGCGCGTTCACGCTGAAGGCGGCCGCCAGCGCCACGGCGAAGACGGTGCCCGGCAGGGCCCACGGCGCGGCAACGAGGAACTCGATCGCCGCGCTCGTCCTGCCCGAGCGCCTGGCCGCGACGTAGGCCGCCGCGAACCCGAGCGCGAGGGCCAGCGCCGTCGCGGCCGTCGCCATCCACAGCGAGTTGACGATCGGCGTGAGGCGCTGGGCGTCGGCGAAGAGCGCTCCGTAATTGACGAGCGACAGGACCGGAGGGACGGCTTCGGTCGTCCACGTGTTCCGCGGGACGAGCGACACGAGCAGGAGCGTGGCGTGCGGCGCGAGCAGGAAGAGGGCGAGGCCCCAGCCGGCCGCCGTCGCGAGCCACCGCCGTCGCCCACCGAGCTCCCGGCGGCGCGGGGCGACGCCGCGGACGCCGCCGATCGCCGGACGGGCGCGTTCGGCGCGGCGCAGGAGCCAGAGGCCGGCGAGCCCGAGGAGCGCGAGCGTCACCGTCTCGACCATGGCGAGGCCCGTGTCGCCGTTCAACTTCGACGCGACGATCTGCGTCGTCATGACGCGGAAGCTGCCGCCGAACACGTACGGCGCGCTGAAGGAGGCGAGCGAGGTCATGAAGGTGAGGAGGGCCGCGCCGGTGAGCGCCGGGGTCAGGAGCGGCAGGGTGACCGTGCGGGCGATGCGCCCGCGCGAGGCGCCGAGGCTCGCCGCGGCTTCGAGCAGCGACCCGTCGAGGCGGGCGAGGCCGGCGCGCGTGAACATGTAGAAGTAGACGTACATCGAGTACGCGTGGACGAGGAGGATCGCCCCCGGTCCGGACAGGCGCCAGGGCGGGGCCGATAGGTGGAGCGCCGCCTGAACGCCGCGCGCGGCGAAGCCGCTCTCGCCGTAGAGAAAGAGGAAGGCGAGGACGCCGATCAGCGGCGGCAGCGCCACGGGAAGGGCGACGAGCGCGCCGAGGAGGCCGCGTCCCGGGAACTCGTTTCTCTCGAAAACGAAGGCGAGCGGCACGCCGATCAGCGCGGCGAGCGCGACGGTGGCCACCGAGATCCAGAGGCTCGCCCAGAGCGCCGACCACTCGGCGGGCCGCCGCGCGAAGTCGGCGACGTGAAGGAGCGTCCAGTGCGGGGCGCCGAGCGCCTCGGCGAGCGTCAGGACGAGCGGGTATCCGACGAGCCAGAAGAGGAGAACGGCGAGGACGAGGGCGAAGGGACGGCCGCGGCCGGCCGTCCTCACGGCTCCCTCGGAAAAATGCGCGGCGCCGGTCCGCCCGGAGCGGGCGCGACGAAGACGCGGTCGCCCTCGCGCGCGGCGTCGGGCGCGCCCAGGACTTCGATCTCGCCCGCGTCGGTCGCGACGCGGAAGTAGGCGGACCGGCCGGCGTACCGGCGCTCGAGCACCGTTCCGGGCAGCGCGTCGGGACGCGCCGACGCCCCGAGGCCGAGCGACTCGGGCCGGACGACGAGATCGGCGTCCGCGCCCCGGCCGAGCGGCGCTCCCGCGACGGCCGGCCACGCGACGCCCCCGGGCAGGCGCGCGGCGGCGCCGTCCCAGGCGACCGGCAGCGCGCTCGAGCGGCCGATGAACGTCGCGACGAAGCGCGTGGCGGGGGCCTCGAAGAGCTCCTCGGGAGAGCCGATCTGCTCGAGCCGGCCGCGGTGGAGGACGGCGACGCGGTCGCCGAGCTCGAAGGCTTCCTCCTGCTCGTGGGTCACGAAGAGCGTCGTGATCCCGACCTGGCGGATCGCGCGCTTGAGCTCCCGGCGCGTCCGTTCGCGCAGCGCCGGGTCGAGGTTGGAGAGCGGCTCGTCGAGCAGCAGCACGCGCGGGCTCGGCGCGAGCGCGCGGGCGAGCGCGACGCGCTGCTGCTGGCCGCCGGAGATCTCCGTGATGCGGCGGTTCTCGAATCCCGACAGGCCCGCGAGCGCGAGCATCTCGGCCACGCGCGCCCGCGACGCGTCGGAGCGCTCGCCCCGCGACGCGAGGCCGAAGGCGACGTTCTCGCCCGCCGTCAGGTGCGGGAAGAGCGCGTAGTGCTGGAACACCATGCCGAAGCGGCGGCGCTCCGGGGGCACCGCCGTGACGTCCTCGTTCTCGACGAGGATGCGTCCGGCCTCGGGCGTCTCGAAGCCGGCGACGAGACGGAGCACCGTCGTCTTGCCGCTGCCCGACGGGCCGAGGAGCGCCACGATCTCGCCGCGCGCCGCCGACAGCGACACGCCGCGTGTGACGACGGCGTCGCCGAAGCGCTTCTCGAGCCGGTCCAGCGTCAGGAACCCCGACATGCGCTCCGCATTATTCACGACGCGAGGACGAGCGAGACGAGCGTCAGCAGGACCAGCAGCGCGCCCGAGGCGGGCAGAAAGCGGCGCCAGAAGGCGCCCGGGCGGCCGCCCTCGCGCACGAAGAGCTGCGCGCCGATCAGGTTCGCGATCGAGGAGACGGGCGTGCCGCAGCCGCCGGCGTTGACGCCGTAGAGGAGTCCGCGGAAACCGGCGAGGCTGGTCGCGGCCGGCGCCAGCAGCATCGTGGCGGGGACGTTCGAAACGACCTGGGAGAGGAGCGCTCCGGAGAGGACGAGCCCCCGGGCGTGATGGCCGAAGAGGCGCACCGGGTCGAGCGCCTCGTAGAAGCGGCCGCGCTCGAGGCCGGCGACGCCGACGAAGAGAAGCGCGAAGACGAGCAG
Source organism: Thermoanaerobaculia bacterium (assembly GCA_035500755.1). Classification (GTDB taxonomy): domain Bacteria; phylum Acidobacteriota; class Thermoanaerobaculia; order UBA5066; family Gp7-AA6; genus DAHUXD01. The sequence continues at coordinate 8,088 of DATJXB010000044.1, forward strand.
CAGCGAAAAATCCGTCTCGAAGAGGCGGCGGCCGAGCAGCACCGCGCCGCCCGCGGCGAGCACCAGCGGGATCCGGTGGTCGAGGGCGCCGAAGAGCGCGGCAAGCTCGGCGGCGAGGAGCGACAGGCACGCGCCGGCCAGGCGCGGGTCGACGTCGAAAGGCTCGGCGGCCGGCGCCGCGAGATGCCTCCGCGGGACGAGGAGCGGCACGGCCAGCGCCAGGAGCGCGGCCGCGGCCGCGACCCACGGCAGCTGCGCGGCGAAGAAGGAGGCGGCCGTGAAGCCGCCGCGCGTGTAAAGAAAGAGGTTCTGCGGGTTTCCGAGGGGCGTCAGGCAACCGAGGACGTTGGCGGCGGCGACCTCCAGCACCACGATCGGCGCGAGCTCGAGGTCCGTGACCCGGCGGAAGAGCATCGTGAACGGCACGACGAGAAAGAGCGCGACGTCGTTCGTCAGCAGGGCCGCGAGCACGCCCGAGACGGCGAGCATTCCCCAGGCGAGCCCGCGCGCGGTGCGGGCCCGGGCGGCCACGCGGGCGACGAGACGGTCGAAGACGCCCGAGGCCTTGCCGAGCTCGACGGCGATCGTCAGGACGAGGAAGAGCGACAGGAGCCTCACGTCGAGCAGGCCCGGCACTTCGCGCCACGCGACGCGGCCCGAGACGAGCGCCGCGGCGGCGAGCAGCGCGGCGGCGAGCAGGAGGAACCGCTCGAAGACGAGCGAGCGGATGACGTGGTGGGCGAGGAGCCCGCCGTCGGCGCGTTTCACTTTGGCGCGACGCGAGACCCCTGACCCCGAACCGTCCGGTCCCAGGTGGCCATCCAGGAGGACCCGTCGCGCTCGATCAGCGGCCAGTCCATGACGGCCGGCGTCATGTCCCGCTCGACGTCGCGGGCCCACGCCGGCAACGCGTCGCCGAGGTCCGTGCGCGCGGGGAGCCGGAACGTCTTCTCCGCCGCGAGGAGCTGGATCTGGCGGCTCCCGACGTAGTCGATGAACTGCTTCGCGAGATCCGCGTGCCGCGCGCCCGCGACCAGGCCGATCGCGTCGTCGATGACCGGCGTGCCGCTCTTCGGGAAGACGTATTGGAGCGGCGAGCCGCGCTGGCGCTCGAGCAGCGTGTCGGGAAGGTCCCAGATCGTCACGAGCCCCTCGCCGCGGATGAGCTTCTCGTACATGAGGATCGGGTTGAAGACGTACTCCTTCGTCTGGGCGTCGAGGCGCGCGAGCCATGCGAACCCCGCGTCGGTCGAGCCCGTCTCCCGGACCGACCTGGACAGGACGTAGCCCCACACCGCGCGCATCGTCCCGGAGGCGAGCGGGTCGCGGATCAGGATCTTCCCCTTCCACTTCGGGTCGAGCAGGTCGTCCCAATCGCGCGGCGCGTCGGCGGCCGCGACGAGCTTCGAGTTGTAGACGGGCATCGCGGGCGTGCGGTAGAGCCCGAAGTAGAGGTTCTGCGCCTGCCGGCTCTCGGGCGCGACCTGGTCCGCCCAGGTCGGACGGTAGGCTGCGAGGAGGCCTTCGCTGCCGCCGCGCGCGAAGATCGTGTCGGGGCCGCCGTACCAGACGTCGGCCTGCGGGTTCGCCTTTTCGGAGCGCAGGCGGTCGTAGATCTCCTGCGATCCCATGTCGAGCCAGCGCACGTCCACCTCGGGATGGGCGCGCTCGAACTCCTTCTCGATCAGGCCGAGGAGGTCGCGCCCGTGCGGCGAGTAGAGGACGAGCGGCGTGCGCGTGTCGCGGTGGCAGGCGGCGGCGAGGGCGGCCGCCGCGGCGAGAAGCGGGACGAGTCGAGCGCAGGCGGGCCGCATCGGCGGGCGCATGTTAGCAGGGCCCGCCGGGGTCGCCCGAGTCGGATCAGGGCGCCGGTGTCGGCGTCGCCTTCCCCTTCTTCATCGCGTCCTGGTAGGCCTTGCGCTGCTCGGGCGTCATCTTGTCGAGGACCTGGCGCATGCGCGCCCGCGCGTCGGAGACCGCTTTCTGCTGCTCGGGCGAGAGGCCGCCCATCGCGAAGTCGGTCTCCTTGTAGCCGGCCGGAACCTCGAAGAGGTTGGCCGCGACCGGTCCGCGGTCGATGTGGGTCATCTCGAGCGTGACGAAGGGCTGCGCGGCGTCCTTTTCCTTCATCGAGTAGCGGACCGGGAATCCCGTCAGGCTGCTGTCGCGCAGCGCGGCGACCCAGGACGTCGATTCTTTCTGGCGCCGGCCGATCGCGGAGAGCCAGTCGAGCGACACGTTGAACTCCCCGGCGACGCAGACGCTGATGACCGTACCGCGCGAGGACGTCAGCTCGGCGCGCTGGCACGTCAGCCCGGCGACCTTGTCCGGTCCGAGGCGCGTGACGGTGTAGGTCGTCTTCGGCGCGTCGGCCGACTCGCCGCGAGTCTTCCGGACGTCCCAGGTCGAGTAGGTCTTGTTGCCGTCGTCGATCAGGTAGAGCGTGTCGGGATCCGACGCTTTGCCGAAGACGGTGATCTTGACGTGCTGCGGCGCGTCGGAGGACTGGCTCTTGCCGCGGCCCATCTTCGAGATGTCGGTTTCCCACTCCATGCGGTAGGCGGCCTTCGACACGAAGATCCTGCCGGTCCCCGGGATGACGTCGCCTTTGCCGGTCACGCTCGTGACCTTGAAGTCGGCAACGCCCTCGAACTGGGCCAGCGCGGACGCCGCGCCGACGAGAAACGCGGCGGCGGCGAGCAGAGCGGTTTTCACGATCGTCGCTCCTTTCGGGAGAGCATCTCTCATTTCAGGGCCAGCAGGTTCGCGAGCAGGCGGTACGCGCCCGGCACGCCCGCCGGCAGCTGTCGGAAAAACGCGAGGCCCGTGTAGACGTAGTGGCCCTTGCCGAGGCGCGCGACGAGGAGGCCGCCCCGCTGGTCGGGTCCGCCGGGATCGGCCATCGACAGCAGAGCGGCGTACTCCGGCGCCCACGTGTGGGCGTAGTAGAGGCCGCGCTCCTGGACCCAGCCGTCCCAGTCGGCCGGGCCGATCGTGTTCGGCGTGTGGAAGAGCGGGCTCTGAGCGTCGAGGATCGTGACGACGGCCGTCTCGTCGGTCACGCGGTCGTGGGGCCGGGCGATGTCGAGGGCAAACGGCGCGAAGCCGCCGCGCACGAACGCGTACTGCTGGTACTGCACGATGACGAGGCCGCCGGCGCGCGCGTAGTCGAGGAGCCGGCCGTTCGCCTCGGCCAGCGCCGGCTCGGTCTCGTACGCGCGGCTGCCGACGAGAATCGCGTCGTAGAC